>NZ_JADPKQ010000041.1:0-41540 GCF_023074015.1 Bradyrhizobium sp. 142 | reverse complement strand
TCGCCGGTATCCTGCAAGCCGATTGCTACAACGGCTTCGAGCCGCTGTTCGACCCGCAAAAGAAAGCGATGCCGATCACACCGGCGTTTTGCCTGGCCCATGCGCGGCGGGGCTTCTTCGAGCTGGCTGACATCGAGAAAAATGCTCGGGAAGGTAAGAAGGGCAAACCGGTCTCTCCGATCGCGCTGGAGGCGGTCAGACGCCTCGATGCGTTGTTCGAGATCGAGCGCGCCATCAATGGCTGCGGCGCCGACGAGCGGCGCGCCGTGCGCCAGGAAAAGAGCAAGCCGCTTCTCGAGGACATGCACGCCTGGTTGCTGCGTGAGCGCGAAACCCTCTCGCGCTCCTCCGAGGTCCTGAAGCCGATCAACTACATGCTCAGGCGCTGGGACGACTTCGCCCGCTTCCTCGACGATGGCAGGATCTGCTTGACCAACAATTGCGCTGAGCGCGCATTGAGGGGCATCGCCTTGGGAAGGCGCAACTGGACCTTCGCCGGCAGCCAGCGTGGCGCCGACCGTGCCGCCATCATGCTGACGATGATCACGACCTGTCGCCTCAACGACGTCGATCCCAAGGCCTGGCTCGCCGACGTCCTCGCCCGTATCGCCGATCTTCCCGCGTCGCGTCTGCACGAACTGCTGCCCTGGGAATGGAAGCGCCTGCGCCAAGCCGACAAGCCCGCCGGTCAGCAGGCCGCCTGACCTTCACGCAACGCCATCATAGAGCTCGCCGCGCCCGCGCGCATGCGTCAATCAGGCGGTCTTCGTCGTATGCGTACCCTGGTGCAAGCCGGCTTGGCGCTGATGCGCGGCGGCTATCGCGCATTACTGCATCCCTCATCTCGCAGCGAGTAGAGCAGGGGTGCCGAAAACCATCGGTCCATCTTCGGCATCCCCCTGAGCACTCCTACTCCGTCATGGTGACCGTCGACGCGCGACCGAACTCGGTCGCGCTCCAGACGACCACGGAGCCTCGCAAATGCCCGATCCGAACGCCGGCTTGCCGCCGCGATACCTGCGCACGCCCGAGGCGGCGCGCTTTCTCGGACTGTCCGGTCGCACCCTCGAAAAGCACCGCACCTATGGCACAGGCCCGACGTACCGGAAGCTGGGCGGCCGCGTTGTGTATGCGCTCGAAGACCTGACGGCGTGGGTTGACCGCGGCGCCAAAACGTCCACCAGCGATCCTGGCGCAGGCACAGTCCTGCCCGCGAAACGGCACACGCCGATTCCGTATGCGGGCAAGGAGCGGCGCTGACCTATGCCCGACCGTCATCATCCGTCGCACCGCGCTGTCGCTGCGCGCAGCCACCAGCGGCAGGCGGTGCAGTTTTGTCAGCTGCAGCCGCATGGCGTTGCGGGCGTCGAACGGCGGGGCGACGATCGCTTCCGAGTCTCTCTTTCCGGCCATGATCTCGCGCACCCGCGCGTCAAAACGGCCGACCGAGATCTCGCTGACCTTGAGGCCGAACGGGCGCAACAGGTCGCGGATCATGTTCTCCATGCCCAGCATCTTGCCGCGCATCGCCTTGCGCCCGACCAGCGGCGCGCGCAGCGGCTGTGCGCTCTCCGACTTGACGTGAACCGTACGGAACCAACCGGTCCGCATCATCTGCGCAATGCATTTGGCGTTACGGTCGGTCTTGTTCAGCATCGCGTTCAGCGCCGCCTTGGCGTGCCGGCTCTCGAGGCAGATCACGGCGCGGCCCTTTTCGGAAAGCGCCGTGAACAGCCAGGCGCTGTACGAGAACGCTTCCAGGCCGACGCGCTTGAGGTGGATTCCCCATTTTGCCAGGAACAGTTCGATCGCGTCCGGATCGGTCTCGAGTGTCGCTTCCTGGACGACGTTATTGTCGCCGTCCACCACGCAAACATTCGTTGCCTGCAGCGACACGTCGAGCCCTGCATGAAATTCCGTCGTTCGTCTCTACCATTTTCCGCCGGAACGCGCCGCCCGTTCCGTTCCCGGATTGTCGCGAAGCAACATGTCCGCGATCCGGCCGGCGAGGGGACACAAGTCACTACCTCGGAAAACCTGCAGTGCTTTCGATTCCTTCTAACGAATTGGAGCCTCGCCGATGTGGTCCTTGCAGCAGGATGCTGCAAGCTTCGGCGACCACGATCCATCGAAACGTCATTACAGCCGTCCTGCCGACGCAAAGGCTTCTCGCACGATGCGCCGGTGATAGCCATTCTCGGGACGTCCAAAATCCCTCTCAACAATATGGAGCAGTCAGGTGAGCGACCTCACAATTGTTGAGCTCTTGTGGATCGAGAAGCGCATCGAAAATCGAATCCGGTTCGGTAAACCTGCATCAGAGAAGATCGTTGATCATCACCGGCGCATTCTCTCGTTTTTGCCCGGCAGCATCTTCGCGTTCGTGCGCTGGACGTCCAACGACTTCGGAACCATCCTGTCTCGGATCGACATTTTACGCGCCGTCGCGCCAGGCCAGCGATACTCAACCGTGCCTTGGGTCAGCCCCGGCGGCGAAAGCCTGCTGCGATTAGCCGGTTGGCCCAAGGTCGAACGCGTTCTCCAGTTGATCGACTCCGTAGAGTCACTGGGCATCGATCCTGCCGATGCAGCCCCCGAGTATTGGCATCACGCCCACAACCGTCTTTCTGTCAACGAAAAGCCACGAGCTTATACCCGTGCACGCCACCGGGCGTGGCTCCATCGGCGCAGGATGGCACTCTGATGGGACGGTTGGGGAACATTCTTGCGATGTGTGGGGCCACAATGCTCGCGCTCTGGCCAGTCAACAACACCTCACCATTGTACATCTGGAATGCCTCGGACAGCGTGCCGATCGGAGTCTATCGCTTGCAAGAGGCCGGACCATTGTACGTCACTGAGCTCGTGGCGGTTCGAACGCCAGACCCGCTCGCGACTTTTCTCGATCTCAACGGTTATTTGCCAAGCGGCCTTCCAATGCTCAAGCGTGTGCTGGCGCTGCCCGGCCAAACCGTCTGCAGAGCGGGCCTCGCAATCATCGTCGACAGCATACACATGGGTGAGGCAAGTGAGCGCGATCGTCGCGGCCGGCCGTTGCCGGTCTGGCAGGGCTGCCGGGTCATTGCTGAGGGGGAAGTGTTTCTCATGAACTGGCAGTCGGCGGACTCGCTAGACGGCCGATATTTCGGACCCCTGCCGAGATCGGCCGTCATTGGGCGAGCGCTCCCGGTGTGGACCAGAGAGAAGTGACAATGCCGGCTCTCCCCTGTTGGCCTGTCATTTCTCCATACGGCCGGTCGCAACATCGTTCCTCCGTCTCGGCCAGCTTCCAGAGAATCGGCGCGCATAGCCCCAGGATCAGGCGGCTTCAAGGCCGGCTGGGAGAAACTTTATACTTGGCGGCAGTCCGCACAAGGCGATGTGGGGCCAGTGCTTGCTTTTTGGGAATTCTGCTGACGTTCGGACCGCCCTCGAGCGCCAGCGCGGAGGTCGCATCGCGGGCACCAACTGCGCACTCCATAACCCTGCTTCGCAGCGTTGCATACGCCGCGTTCGTGACCGAAGCCTCCCACCGGTTCGCGATCCCGGAGCGTTGGATCGATGCCGTGATGCAGGTCGAAAGTGGCGGTAATGCGCACGCCATATCGCCTCGAGGAGCGCTCGGGCTGATGCAAATCATGCCCGCGACCTGGGTCGAACTGAGCGCTCGTCACGATCTCGGTATCGATCCGTTTGATCCGCGCGACAATATTATAGCTGGGGCAGCGTACATCCGCGAGATGCTCGACCGGTTCGGATGGGGAGGGTTTCTAGCAGCCTACAATGCGGGACCGAAGCGGTATGACGAGCATTTGGCGACAGGTCGATCGCTTCCAGAAGAAACGCAAACCTATGTAGCCAGACTAGCAGCATTGATCGGAGTTGAGCAACGCAACAGCCGTGGTTCGGCCGCCAGAAACGTCGTCCTGTGGCAGCAAGCTCCAGTTTTTGTTGAGCGATCTGGCAGCTCGTCCGCTGCCGACAATTTTGCATCAGGAGTGCGCACAATGAATTCGTCAAAGGCAGCGCCTAAAGCTGTTGCCAGTGCACTTGTACCTCGCGCGACGGGGCTGTTTTCGCATCGATCAATCAAGGTGCAGTCTCAATGATAGCAATCGGATTTGGTCGCATGGCCTCGAAGGTTCTCGCATGTCTGAGAATGGTCGGGAGGAAGCAGGGGGGAGCCGACCGCCGAGGGCAGGATAAAAGCCGCAAGGTGCGGCCGGTCGGTTGTGCGAGAAAGTGTACCGATTTCAATGATCGACTAAACATTGCGGCGACTCGGAGCAAAGTTCAGCTTTCCCCAAGGCGCTGTTCTTACACGGTTTTCGATGCCTTGCGGCGGCCGGAATGACGCGCGACGATGATCTTCGGATCCGTCCCGGCCGTATCCGTTCCACGCGCGCGCCTCGGACAAAGCCATTTCTGGCGCAGGTACTCACAGCCGCTCAGAAGGCCGGCGGCCTCTCGCGAGGCAAGAATGGCCACGGCCGTAAATTTGGACGCGGCCGCGCCGCGAGCATCGCTGCGGCACGGCTCCTCAATGCCCGCGGCCGCGGCGCTATGGTCAAGGCGCGGGTGGTGCGGCGGATGCGTTCGCCGGGCGCGTTGCGCAACCATATCGGTTACCTGCAGCGCGACGGAGTCACACGCGGCGGCGCTCCGGGCAAACTATTCGACGCTGCGGGGGATGATGCGGACGGTCGCGCCTTCGTCACGCGTTGCGAGGGTGACCGCCATCATTTTAGGTTCATTGTCTCGCCTGATGATGCTGATGAACTTGCCAGCCTGCGTAGCTTCACCCGGGAGCTGATGGACCAAGCCTCGCGCGACCTTGGCACACGGCTTGACTGGGTCGCGGTCGACCATTGGAATACCGAGCATCCGCACATTCACATCCTCGTGCGGGGCCGTACCGATGACGGTGCCGACCTCGTCATCAGCCGCGATTATATCGCTATGGGCTTACGCGCCCGCGCCAGCGACCTTGTCACGCGCGAACTTGGCCCTCGTTCGGAGCTCGAGATCCGCCAGAGCCTTGAGGCGGACACGACAGCCGAACGCTGGACCAGGCTCGATCGGACGCTTGCCCGGGAAGCGGGGACAGCGAACGGCGTTATCGATTTGAGGTTCGAGCGGGAGGCCGGGCGCGATCCATTGCGGGAAATTCGGATCGGGCGGATGCGGACGCTCGAGCGGCTCGGCTTGGCGGAACCTGGCGGTCCCGCGGTCTGGGTTCTGGCCGCCGATGCGGAGGCGAGATTGCGCGCGCTTGGCGAGCGCGGTGACATCATCAAGCGGCTGCACAAAACCCTCACGCGGGACGGCGCCAGCCGCACCCCCGCATCCTGGGCACTTGAGGGCGAAACTCATGGCGAACCGATCGTTGGCCGTCTCATCGCGCGCGGGCTTGATGACGAGCTGAAGGGCACAGCCTTTGCCATTGTCGACGGGATTGACGGGCGCGTGCATCACGTGAAGCTTCCTGACGTCGAGGCGGCCGGCGATGGGCCGATCGGTGGGATTGTGGAACTGCGCCGGTTTGCGGACGCCCGTGGTCGAACACGGATTGCGCTCGCGGTTCGCTCGGAGCTCGTTCTGGACCAGCAGGTCGCGGCGGACGGTGCAACGTGGCTAGACCGGCAGCTCGTTGCGCGAGATCCTGCCGAGCTCTCGCGCAATGCGTTTGGCGCGGAGGTTCGTGCAGCACTTGAACGGCGCATCGATGTTTTGGCCGACCAAGGGCTCGCCCAGCGCGATGGCAACAAGGTCCGGCTAAGCCGCAACCTGATCGAAACCCTCCGCGATCGCGAACTCGACGTCGTCACACGACGTCTCATGGAGGAAACGGGGCTTCCGCACTTGTCATCTGATGTAGGTGAGCAGATTTCGGGGGTTTATCGTCGACGCCTGTCACTGGCCTCGGGGCGCTTCGCGATGATCGACAACGGCCTCGGCTTTCAGCTTGTGCCCTGGTCGCCTTCGCTCGAGCGGGAGTTGGGAAAACAGGTCAGCGGCATCGCCGGTCCAGGCAGCGTCGACTGGGACTTCGGGCGCAAGCGCGGCCTATCGCTCTGACCTGAGGTCCTGGCGCTGCACTGCGCCCAATTGCAGGGCAGGGAAGACTTGGTCGCCTCGCGTGGACTGGTCGAGGCGGAAAAATGGGAGAGGAGCGATAGTGAGCAGCGAATAGCGAATGGAGGGTGTCCACCGTTCTGGAACTATCTCTTCATCGCCTACGGGTTCGCTCGACCTTGCTAGCGCTCGATCATCGACTTGACGCAGCTGGGTGGAAAAATGCGCCGTTCACCCTTAGGTCGCTGAGACTCTCAACGGCTAAATCGCACAGCAGAACCCTTCGAATCTGGATGGCCATCCCGTGTAGTGGAAACGGCATGGGGGCCTTCGATCTTTGATCGGAAGGTGTCTGGCTGTGGCATGATGGCGGTGACGATACTTCCTTGCGTGCTGGTCTCGGATGCCGATGGTCAGATGCTCTGCAGAAGACTCCGGCGCTTCGCGCACCGATCATCAGAGTCCAGTTTGCTGGACCCAGTTGTGGGCGTGTCATCGAGCGGGCGAATAACGATTTCAACCTGCTCGATTTTGATCCGGAGGCATTCGCGCGAGGTTATCCGCGTAGGCAGGCCGGCGAGCAATCGGAGAGCTCCGAGCCCGCAAGCCGGCCTTGACAGCGGATAGCCGAAGTGCAACTCGATTCGCGCAATGAAGATTTGGCAAACGCCCGTTCGCCTGTCCCGGGTTCCAGAGAGACCGCAACAGCTGACGTACAACTTCCAAGCATCTGGCTGGCCAAGGGCACCAACAGGCGACCGGCTGGAGGAGGAGTCGCTCGATACCGATGTGCGGGAGTATCTAGATGACCGTCGGCCCGGCAGTGTCGTCCCATCGGAAATAAGCTCCTGCCGGGACGCTCCCCGCATGATTCTTGTACTCCGCGAGCCCCGCCTCCCGCCGATTTACTCCGGGAACGCCCGCCTCATCGATAACGCGTTGTGGCACGCCGCACTCTCTCTTGATCGCGCGCACTTGACGGAGAGCTTAGGGCAGACGCGAGCTAGCCTTCCGGGCATCTATAACCCGGAGCCTCGCTTCGCGAAGGCCGGCCGGTTCGCCTCGAGCGGCAGCACGGTACGAGTTGATTGTCTCATCGTCCAAGCGCCTATCACGCGAAGCTGCTTGGGACGGTGCTTTGAGGCGGCCTGTTCTACGCGAGGGATCTTTTTCGGCCCAAAGGCGGCTTGCCGATCTGACCCGCCGATCCCTTCGCCAGGGCGCGCGCGACTACGAGAAGCATAAGCCTCTGATTGTAGCCAACAGGTCGATGGTGTCGATATCGGCAAGCCATGTCTGCGACAAAAATCATCTGGCATCAGGTGATCCTGGTTTGCCTAATCGCGTTCACCTTCGTGTGGGCAGCGACCGAATGGACCGCTTGTCAGCTTGCGTTCCAGCCGCAGCTTGGACCGGCCTGGTTCAGATTAGGGACCTGGCCCGTCTACCAGCCGTTTGCCTTCTTCATCTGGTGGTTTGAATTCGACGCTTACGCGCCCACGATATTCCTCCAGGGGGGCGCCATTGCCGGGAGCGGTGGGATCGCGGCAGTCGCCGCAGCAATGATGCTTTCGGTCTTGCGCGCGCATGAAGCTCGCGATGTCACGACTTACGGATCCGCGCGTTGGGCCGATACGCGCGAGGTCAAACGGGCGGGGCTGCTAGGCAACGATGGCCTTGTGCTCGGGCGTTTCGATGGTCGATATCTTCGCCATGATGGGCCTGAGCACGTGCTCTGCTTTGCGCCTACCCGTTCGGGCAAGGGAGTCGGCCTGGTCGTTCCAACTCTTTTGACCTGGCCGCGTTCGGTGATCGTCCACGATATCAAGGGCGAGAATTTCCAGTTGACCTCGGGGTGGCGCGCGCGCCTTGGAGATGTACTCTTGTTCGACCCGACAAACGCGGCAAGCGCCGCCTACAATCCCCTTCTTGAGATTCGCCGTGGTGATTGCGAAGTACGAGACGCGCAAAATGTCGCGGATATCCTGGTCGATCCCGAAGGGGCGCTCGAGCGCCGCAATCATTGGGAAAAAACCAGCCATTCTCTGCTTGTCGGCGCTATCCTGCATGTCCTCTACGCTGAAGCTGACAAGACACTCGCCGGGGTTGCCAGATTCCTTTCGGACCCGTGCCGCCCGATCGAGGCCACGCTGAATGCGATGCTTGCGACCCCTCATCTTGGTGATCGCGTCCATCCCGTCGTCGCTTCAGCTGCGCGAGAGCTGCTCAACAAGAGCGAGAACGAGCGGTCGGGCGTGCTGTCGACCACAATGAGCTTCTTGGGCCTTTATCGCGATCCGGTCGTCGCTAAGGTCACCGCGCGGAGCGATTGGCGCATTCGCGATCTCGTCCACAGACCGCAGCCCGTTTCACTCTATCTCGTCGTGCCGCCATCCGACATCGTCCGCACAAAACCCCTGATGCGGCTCATCCTCAACCAGATCGGACGGCGCCTTACCGAGAGCCTGGATCCCGACCGGCGCCGTCAAAAGCTCCTCCTGATGCTCGATGAGTTTGCAGCCCTTGGCCGCCTCGATTTTTTCGAGAGCCAGCTTGCCTTCATGGCGGGCTATGGCATTCGCAGTTTCCTGATCACTCAGAGCTTGAATCAATTAGAACGCGCCTATGGGCCGAACCACGCGATCCTCGACAATTGTCACATCCGGATCGCCTTCTCCACAAATGACGAGCGCACCGCTAAGCGCGTCTCGGACGCGCTGGGGACCGCGACCGAACTGCGCGCCATGAAAAACTATGCCGGGCATCGCTTAAGCCCCTGGCTTGGACACTTGATGGTGAGCCGCCAAGAGACGTCCCGTCCGCTCCTGACGCCCGGCGAAGTCATGCAGCTCTCCTCGAAAGAGGCGATTGTGATGGTGTCGGGCCTCCACCCGCTGCGTGCCACCAAGGTTCGTTACTATGAGGACCCGCAATTTCAGAAGCGAATCTTCAAGCCCGCTGAAACAGGAACAATTCTCTTGTCCTCGCGCCCAGATGAAGACTGGTCAGGGCACCCAACCCCTGCGCCCTCGACCGAACTGCTTGCGCCTCGGCAGCGAAAGCGTGGCGATCCGAATGGAGGGCTGCGGCGCGAGCCAGAATTGCCGCAGCACGAGGAGATCGAAATCAAGGCACCGCTCGCGGAACAAGAGTTCGATGCTGGTCCCGATGAGCCCGACGCAGATGCGGTCCAGGCACAAGCGCTAAGCCGCGCAATGCAGGGATTAGCGCGCGCGACCAGCCTCGACCCTGACGATGGCATGGACCTCTGAGTGGGCAAATCGGTGAAAAAGATTCAGCTCAGTGTCTACCTTGATCCGCAGACATTCAGAACCCTTGATGTCTTCGCGGAGCGTCGTGGCCAGCCCAAGTCGCTGGTCGCAGAGGCCGCGATCACGTCATTTCTTTCGCCTGACGATTCCGACCGACGCGAGGCGGCTATTGCCAAGCGGCTGGATCGGATCGCACGGCTGCTCGAGCGTCTCGAACGCAATGACAGCATCACGCTCGAGACGCTCGCCCTGTTCATTCGCTTCTGGTTGACATCGGTGCCGGCATTACCAGAACAATCCAGTCCAGCCGCTCGCGCCAAAGGCGCCGAACGTTATGATCGATTCGTTGAAGCGCTTGGCCGAAGGCTTTCCAGCGGATCAACCGTTCTGAAAGAGGTGAGCTTCGATTCGAACCCCGCAATTCCAGAGTAATTCAACAACCGACGAGCGGGCGGGCGATGCAGGACTACAAGGAAATTGCGAGGGTGCTCGCGCCGAGTACACCTCGGCCGCAAACAACGATAGGGCCAAATCGAACGGAGCGAGCGCGTTAGATCGGGACCGACGGCAGATATCTGAGGGTAGCAGGCCTCATGACATGAATGCTGAAATCTGAAGCGAGTTGAGACGAGGTCCGGCCTCCATCCGAGCCGCCGCTCAATGGAGTAATGCTGCTTGCTTGAGCAAGCGGAAGCCTCTCCAGAGTTTCGGAAGGTCTTCTGAATAGTTGGCCTACCAGTTTTTGCGGATTGCAGCGCAGGTCCTCTGTGTTAGCAATCCACGTTGTACGGTCTTACTCTGCGAACATCCTGTCGAAAAATGCGAGAACTTGCACTGCCCCACACTTCAGCAAACTGGTGCGACGTTATCCGTTTACGTCAGATTGCGATCGGGCAACGCCTGAGATCGCCTGCAATATGTTTCCACAATTCCAAAGGAACGGAACTAAATCGTCCCCTTTCGATGGAAGGGACAGCTGGGCCACGAGAAGCACATTGGCTTGGAGCCGTTTGAATGAGGCCCAATTCCCCCCGGATGGCGACGATGGCCAAGCATCCTCACACAAAGATCAATCTGATCGGCTTTCTCGCCTCACGACAAGACGGCGTTACACAAGCAGAGTTGCGCAAGGCCACGGGATGGAAGCTTGTCCCGATGCCCCTGATCGCCAAGCGGTGCAAGATGAAGCTGATCACCAAACGTGAGAAGGGCAACGTCACTCGCAAGAATGGTAAGATCGCCAGCAAGAGCGGCCACTTCACCACGTACTACATGATGGCGAATGATTCGACTACGGCAGTAGCCGACGCGACCACCGACACAGTAGGTAGAAAGCCTTATCCCTCAATGCATAAGCCAAGCGATGCGGAAAACGCGTCATGAGCCAAAGTCCTGCAGGGCATTGCGCAGCTATCTGGACAGCGAGGCTTGGCTATTGCCGCTTTTCGCGCTGGCTATCCCGCTTCGAAGGAATGCGCGAAACTATTATAGCCCATTTCGATGCCAATGCCGAAATCGCGAAACCCGGCTTGCTCGCGGAAACAACGCAGCAGAGCTTTGACGTCTTAAGCGTCAATTTCCCTAGATCCTATTTCAATGTTCAGAACGCGTTGCCTCTCTCGCGCAACCTAAACGCGATCGGCTTCACAGCTTCTTTGTCCGATCAGGTCGGAATCGCGGGAACATCGGCCGTATCCGCATCCAAGGCCGCACTGTGCAACTTGACGCGAGCGCTTGGCGCCCAACTGATCCGCCGAAGCGTTCGGGTAAACGCCGAGAGCTCGGGCGTCATCGAAAGCCCGCTGTTTAGGAAGAGCGGCATTTCCGAGGCCAGGGTGCAAGACCGCGGAACGGTCCTGCTGGAGCAGATAGCCGCGAAACACTTCGGCAAGCCACGGAAGATCGCGGCGCGTGAGCTTCCTCGCTTTCGGCGACGCATCCTACATCACCGGCATAGACGTGGCTGTCGATGGCAGACGCACACAGCCCTGAATCCAACAAGCCCTGCCGATGTGCTCGAAGAGCCTCCCGTGAGAGTCATCCGTCGTCCTCTACACCAGTCCAGTGCAGCGCTCGAATACTCACAATGAGAAGAAGAGAATGAGAAACATCGTCAAGGCAGCCGCCGTACAGATCAGCCCCGTGTTGTACAGCCGAGAGGGGACAGTCGAGAAGATCACCAAAAAGATTCGCGAATTGGGCAAGAAGGGGGTGCGTTTCGCCACGTTCCCCGAGACCATCATTCCCTACTACCCGTATTTCTCGTTCGTCCAGCCGCCCTTCACGCTTGCCAAGGAGCATCAGAGGCTGCTTGAGCAATCCCTTACGGTACCCTCTGCGGAGACGCATGCGATCGGCGATGCCGCCAAGGACGCCAAAATGGTCGTTTCCGTCGGCGCCAACGAGCGGGACGGAGGATCAATCTACAACACTCAGCTCCTGTTCGATGCGGACGGCACGCTGATCCAGCGTCGCCGCAAGATCACCCCTACCTATCATGAGCGGATGGTCTGGGGCCAGGGCGACGGTGCCGGCCTTCGCGCCGTAGACAGCGCGGTTGGCCGGATCGGCCAGCTTGCGTGCTGGGAACATTATCTCCCGCTGGCCAGATACGCCTTGATTGCCGATGGCGAGCAGATCCACTCCGCGATGTACCCCGGTTCGATCTTCGGCCCCCTCTTCTCCCAGCAAACGGAAGTGAGCACCCGACAGCATGCCCTTGAGTCGGCCTGCTTCGTCGTCAGCGCAACCGCATGGCTCAACGCCGACCAACAAGCCCAAATTGCCAACGACACGGGCGCTGCTATCGCTCCGATTTCGGGCGGTTGCTTCACCGCTATCGTTGCCCCCGATGGTCAATTGATAGGCGAGCCCCTGAAGGAAGGTGAAGGAGATGTGATTGCAGATCTCGACTTCATCGAAATCGACGGGCGCAAGAGAGTGATGGATGCAAGCGGTCACTATAGTCGCCCTGAACTGATCAGCCTCCTGATCGACCGGACACCTTCTTCGCATGTCCATGAACGGATTATTCCCCCCAGGAGCGCGGCGACTACCGGCCTTCACCGCGAGGCCCGTGCTCTGACGCCGCTTGAGAGTTAATGGTCCTGCCCGCCAGGGCCGGAGATTGGTGCATCCCGCTTCGACCCGAACGGCCGGAGATACAGGTAGAAGGAGCTAGTTTGCAGCAGGGCCATGCGGGCCGCTCGCATGATCCAGACCGATTCTCTATTGGAGAAAGGCCCAGCTGCGGAGCCTCGCCGAGGCCTTCAGCCTACAGCGCACCTCGTCACTGCAGCGGCAAGTTCGCTTCAGGTGTTCGAACTGTTACGCTGACCGCCGCATCGCCCATCCTTGCAGCGCCCCGCCTCGAGATCTGGATGTTGCCTCAATGAGGATCCGCTCATATCGCAAAGGCCACATCGTCAGCTCGAGACGGCTCGTCACGGCAGGTCTTTCCGAGTGGCGTCCAACGGCGGGGGAGATCAGGTCCAGGCAATCCTCGCCGGGGAAGCTGGCGGCTGAAGGTGAACGCGGAGTCAAGCTACGGTGAGTTCTATGCAAGGGCATCCAGCATTCTGCGCAACACGAGCCCCATTCGGGTTAGGAATTCCATGGAGGACGATAAAACCAGATTACCTGCCGAGAAGGTGCCCACTCTTGCGCTCAACGATCCGGAGCCAGCCGCGCGGCTTGAGCGCTGGGCCAAAGAATACGAAAATGGTGTCCTCGACCCAGCCTCCAGACGCGATGAAGATTCATAACTGCCGCCGCACGGTGCTCCAGGAGGCGCCGGCACGCTCTCAGTAAACAACCGCAGTTTTAGGGCGCAGTATCCGGGCCTATGCTGGCCGGATGGAGCAAACAGTACTTTTCAGGTGCCCACGCACGGGCATGAACGTGCAGCACCTGCTGACGGCACTGGAGCAGATCGGTCCCGACACTCATCTGCCGGTCGTTTGTCTGGCATGCTCCTCGGTCCATTTCGTGAATGCCTCCACCGGCAAGCTGCTCGGCGGCCGCAGTGCTTCCGAAGTGCGGTGAGGGCCGTCGACTGGTGAGATCCGGGTGCTCACTCCGGTTTGGGTGCGCATCCTTTCCCGGTGTAGTTCGTGTACCGTCCCTGGAAAATCCAGCGCCCTGGAGCGGTGATGTTTGCTGCCGCTGCCGGCGGTCTTCGTCAAGCCTCGCCGGCATCGGAGATGGCGCTCACGGCTGGCACGGTGCGGGGCAGCGGTAGCGTGCGTTGAAGATTGCGGCTGGCCGACGAAGGTTTGCCGAGCTTGGCATCGTATTTCGCGGCCAGCACCAGAAGCCGCTTTCGCGTGAACGGGTCGGCCTTACCGGCCAGATCGCGGGCCCGCTGTGCAAAGCTCCTGTAGAACTCGACATCCATGGTGTGCCCCAACTCAACGCTACCAGGATGCACTTAAGTACATCGGCGGCTCCGACGTCAAGGCGGGCGAGCAGTGGCCTTGCGCGGAATGTGCTGCGACGTGCCTGTAACAGCCGATCTGGCGCGAGTAAGCTCGCCGTCGGCAGGGACAATTCACATGGCAGTCCTCCATCGGATCCGGAAGCAATGCCCGGAGTGCGGAGGGACCGATGGATCTCCTGGCTGGCGAGGACGGGCACAACGAGCGCTACGTCTGCCGCCATAGCGAGGGGACCCGCTACGCGATCCAGCCGCCTGCCAGTGCGGCCGACCATTCCCCTAAGGCCCCCGAGAAGTGAGTGGTCGCACCGGGCCAGCAGATACGTTTCAACGGCCGTGAGCCGGGCTGGACGCGCGGCACGCGAACGGTTGTAAGTCCTATCGCACGCTGGTGATGCATGCCGGAAATCGGTGAGGCGCAGGTGTATTTGGTCGCGCGCATGAGCTGGTGCGCTTCTTATGAGGCGCATCACCCCCATAGGGAACAACGCCGGTGCGTCCGCGGGGGTCGTTCGCGACGTCGGGGGCGCGAGGGCGCCATCTAGATTGCGCCTGCGCCTCTTTTTTTGGATCGGTAACTTTTTCGATTTCAAGTAAGGGTGCACGCACCGTCCGCGAAATCGCTCGTCTGTGGGCGACCTGACTGTCTAGAGGGACAAGAGGCTACGAGACGTCTGGCGCTGGTCTTTAAGAGCCCGCCGTTTCTTTCTTTCGGTACGCCAGACTGCGACCAGAATGTCCCCGCGGTTGAAGCGGCATGCGGTCTCGGCGCTTTTGTCGTGCGTCATCGCAGGGCGATTCATCCGTTTTGACCGAACATACAAACCAACGCGCGTGCAAGCGCGGGCGGTGTGCAGTCGCAGAGAGAAGGAAGCTGGAGTATGCAGATTAGCGGCGAGCGCCGGGGAGAACCGACCTCAAGTCGGAATGAAGCTGAGGTGGACGCGCAGCCGAGTCCAAGCGAAGCTCAGCAGACCAGAAAGATAACGATTCAACTTTCTGAATGCATTTTCCAGCGACTCCAAGCCGCGACTGACCGCCCTGGTATGGGCAAGAGCGTCGCCATCGAGGCGGCTCTTGAGCGCTTCCTGGATCCGGCGCCGCCTATAGAGGGCCTTGTTTTCGAGGCGATCGAGCGAACGAATGAGCAGGTGCTCAGTCTGCGGACGGACATCGCGATGATCGCGGAAATAGTGGCTCTCCATGTGCGATACCACCTCACGCTGACGCCGCCGATGCCGCCATCCAAGCAGGACGAGGCGTGCGTACTCGGGCTCGAGCGCTTCAAGGCGTTTGCCGAGCAGGTCGATCGTCGCGTACGGTTTGGCCGCCCCTTGCTGCAGGAGGCAATTAATCGCTCGGGAAATTCCAGCCGATCCGGGTCTGAAATGGGAGGCGGAGCGTCACGCGCCGTTCCACGAGCGCCAGTTGAAGAAGAACCCCACTGTCTGGCCGTCGTAGGTGAAAACTCAGAAGCGTGTGCTGTCGCCGAGGAGGGCGGCAGCAATATCAACTTTCGACAGCTGCCAAACGCCCTGTGTTAAAGCCAGTGGCCGCGTTCCGAGCAACACGCGCAGCGATGCCGCTGGGCTGATATCAGGCGAGAAGCCGGTCAACCGGGGTTGGAGCTGGCGGATCATCTCTTGCGTGTTCCTTCCCTTTGCCGCGGGATATTATCTTTCCTACCTGTTTCGGATGATCAACACGCTCATTTGTGGCCGCCTCGCCTCTGAATTGGAGCTTGGTACGGCCGATTTGGGGCTGTTGGGCTCGATCTACTTTCTGGTCGTTACCGGCAGTCAGATTCCGATGGGCATGCTCTTGGATCGCTTCGGTCCGCGCCGAGTCCAGGGTGCGCTCTTGCTGCTGGCTGCCGCAGGCGCTGCGCTTTTCGGATTATCGAGTGGATTTCTGTCGCTTCTGGTTGCTCGCGCGATGATAGCATTTGGTACCGCAGCTTCCCTCATGTCTGGCCTGAAAACAGTCGTGCTCTGGTTTCCGAGAGAGCGCGTGGCGCTCATCAACGGCTGTATGATCATGCTGGGTGCACTGGGCGCGGTAACGGCAACCGCACCAGCCGAGGCATTGCTTAACTGGATAGGCTGGCGCGGTCTATTTGAGCTGCTTGCCGCATCCAGTGCCTCCGCGGCCGCTTCGATCTATTTTTTGGTTCCAGAGCATGAGGCAACTGCGAAGAGCCCTCCAGGGACGGTCAGCCTGAAGACCGTCTATACGGATGGGCGGTTCTGGAGAATTGCGCCGATTTCTTCAACATGTATCGGGTCCGCGTGGGCCCTGCAGTCCTTCTGGGCAGCGTCCTGGCTGAACGATGTGGAAGGGTTGGATCGAACAAGCCTTGTCACACAATTGCTCGTCATGGCGATAGCCCTAAGCATTGGCGCATTGCTGCTCGGCGTGGTCGCCGATTCACTGCGTCGGCATGGCAAGAACATTGAAAGGTTGCTCGCAATCATAGCTGCTGTGTTCATTGCAGCCGAACTCGCGCTGATATTGCATCCGCCATTTCCGTCGCTACCGTCGTGGATCATTGTGGCGGTGGTCGGATCAGCAATCGTCCTCAGCTACGCGATCATCGGAGATTACTTTCCGGCCCAACTGATCGCGCGCGCAAACGGCGTGCTCAACGTTCTGCATTTCGGGTGGGCTTTCCTCGTCCAGTACGGGACGGGGTTAATTCTCGAGCAATGGCCGGTAAAGGACGGACACTACCCCTCAATCGCGTATCAGACGGCGTTCAGTATCAATGTTGTGCTGCAGCTGGTCGCCCTGGTCTGGTTCATCGCCCCTTGGCTCAAAGAGTTGAATTGGAAATCTGAGATCGCCGTCAAGCATAAGTCGACAGGCCAAAGCAGGTCAGTTCACGTCATGATCCCGAGCGCCGAAATGGTTATCCTGAAAACCGATCAAGATGTGGAGTGGTGAACTCGACCTTCTGCGTGACCCGCCTCGTCGGTCTACAGGCGCGTCAAGAACTGATTGCCTAAGAAGCTCCAAACAGCTGGTCGGATATGCGACATGCGTCGCAAGGTCGACAGGAATGATACGAAAAATGCGTAGTATCAATGAGCGCTGGCTGGCATGCGACTTGCTGTTGTTTTCCGCAGAGCCAGGTAAAGCGAATTTGAGCAATGACCAGTGTGACTGAGAGCGCAAGTCAAGTCGGTGCGGAGAATGTGCTGAGAGTCGGTTCGCCGGCTCCCTCCATCAAAGTTGAGGACTGGCTACGTGGCCAGCCCGTTACAACGTTCGAACCTGGGAAAGTATACATCATCGAGTTTTGGGCGACGTGGTGCGGACCATGTATCGCCTCGATGCAGAATTTGGTGATCCTGCAAAGCAAATACAGGAGCAGCGGAGTTGAGGTGGTGGGCATCGCGGCTCACGAACAAGCTTCGACGGCAGATGAAGCGCGAGCCAGCTTGGACGCTTGGTTGACGAAGAGCTTGCCAAATCTGAACTTCGCGATCGCATTCGACTACTCCGGCGAAATGAACAAGCTTTGGATGGATCCCAGCTTTTCTGTCGGGATTCCCTCGTCATTCGTGATCGATCGTGACGGCCGCTTCGCCTTTATCGGCCATCCGACGCAACTCGATAACGCGTTGCCAAAAGTTCTGAACGGCTCCTGGGCAGTGAGCGACGAAGCCAAAGCCCTGGATGCGGAGAGGATAACCAAGGGTCGACGCAGAAAGCGCGAACTATCGCGGAAGCGAGCGGTGGTGGAGCCGATCTTTGCCAGACTTGAAGCCGCCATGAATAGTAAGGATTGGGCGGCAGCCCTTTCAGGGGTTGAGGAGGCACTCGCTGCGATGCCGGACGATGTCGCCTTCCGTGGGCTTCATGCGGAATTATTGCTTCACAAGATACGCGACATGCGGGCCGGCCTGGCGGTATTGCACCAATTGGTTCGCGATGCGATCGACAAGAAATCCGTGGTTTGGATGAGCGTGGCCATCCGCCAACTCTTCGACCCCGCGAAAGACTACTCCGGTTTCCCACATGCCGAGCGCTTTGCCATGGGCAAAGATCTCTCCGAACACATCCTGGCGGCGAATCCGCCCCAAGGCAGCGAGGGCGCGAAGTTCCTCTCGTACGGGGCGGTCGCTCGGTACTATTACGAGACCGGTAACAGGGATCGCGCGATCGAATTGGTCGAGGTGGCGCTGAAATGGCTGGATGCAGCGCCTGCCTCGGATGTAGCGAAACGGGATCTCGTGCAGTGCTCCCTCCAAGCCTTGGCGAGCTACAGGAGTGAGAAGCTCTGTTACGAGGAGTGTTGTTCGACACCGCAAAACACAGCTCCCGAAAAGCCGCAACCGGGATCGCCAAGGGAGGCAGCGTGAGCAATGCTGCTGGCCATGTCTTCTCGGCCCTTGTGGTTCTGCGATCGAAGTCGATGCCTTTGGGAATGTCGGGGCATTCACCTGAAGTGAAGATAGGACGAGTGAGGGGTGAACGCAGGCGAGCCGCACCACCACATGTTCTTTACGGTGAATGTTTCTTCAACGTACGTCGCGATCCGGCGCGATGGCGGCGAGAATGCCTGTCCAGGTGAAGAGTGGTCGCCGGCTGCTAAAGGTGGCGTCTTATAAGATGCTGGTGGCATCTTCGAACAACCAAAAAAGACAGAAATGGGTGGTGACGCTGATGCATTCCAACTCTCAAGGAAGCTTTCTCAAGTTTTTATCGCTGGTTTCAGAAGGGATTCAGGACTTCGTTTCGCGTTGGCCGCAAGCCCATTCGGGAGAGGCGGAAAACCGTGGCAACGGACGGGGTCGTTTAAAGCGGTCAGTGCCGTGTGCGCGCCGCGCTCGAACACTGAGCGAAGCCATGCCTTCATTGTCACCCCTCTTTGGTACGACGGCGCCGGGTCGAGCGTGATGCACCATCACCGCCAGCGCCGCTCTGTCAAAGCCGCCGCCGCCCTGTTCCAGCCAATCGGCCCCTGGTACAATGTTCTTTATATCCAGGTACTCATCGCGATCCTGATTGGCGTTCTCGTTGGCTGGTTGTGGCCTGCTGTGGGGACGAACAGCTGGGTCAAAGCGCTTGGTGACGGATTCATCAAGCTGATCAAAATGGTGATCGCGCCGATCATCTTCTGCACTGTTGTGTCCGGAATTGCGCATGTTCAGGATGCACGAAAGGTCGGCCGAGTCGGCGTCAAGGCGCTGCTTTACTTCGAGATCGTGTCAACCTTCGCGCTGATCCTGGGTCTCGTGATGGGCAATCTCGTTCAGGCCGGCCATGGGCTGGCTCCCAGGGCTGATGCCGCGGCGGTAGCCAACTACGTCAAAAGAGCGGAAGGGCAGAAGGCGGTCGATTTCCTCCTCAATATTATTCCGGATAGCGTAGTTGGCGCTCTGGCCCGAGGCGACGTGCTACAGGTGCTGCTGTTTGCCATCCTATTCGGGTTCTCGCTGATGGCGCTTGGCGAGCGGGGTGAGCGGATGCGCAGTCTGGTCGACGATGCTGCACACGCGGTGTTTGGTGTCATTAGGATCGTAATGAAGGCAGCGCCAATCGGGGCGTTCGGCGCCATGGCCTACACTATCGGTGAATTCGGACCGTCCGCGCTCGGTAAACTCATCGGCTTGGTTGCGCTGTTCTACGTGACAGCCGGGCTCTTCGTGATCATTGTGCTTGGTCTGGTCGCGCGCTTGGTCGGTTTTTCTATTCTAAAGTTCATCGTCTACATCAAGGATGAGCTGCTGATCGTGCTCGGAACGTCGTCGTCCGAAAGCGCGCTGCCGCAGTTGATGGAAAAACTCGAACGGCTGGGCTGTTCCAAGCCGGTCGTTGGCCTGGTGGTGCCGACAGGATACTCTTTCAATTTGGACGGGACCAACATTTACATGACGTTGGCGACCTTGTTCATCGCGCAGGCGCTCGGGGTCGATCTCGACTTCGGCCAGCAGCTCACGATACTGGTTGTGGCGATGCTCACCTCGAAGGGCGCAAGTGGTGTTACCGGTGCCGGGTTCGTCACCCTGGCCGCAACATTGACCGTGGTCAGTCCTGACCTCGTCCCGGGCATTGCGATCGTATTCTCGATCGACAAGTTCATGAGCGAGGTGCGCGCGCTTACCAACATCATCGGGAACGGTATTGCCGCGGTGTTTGTGTCGTGGTGGGAAGGTGAACTCGACCATGTCTCGCTACACGAGCAGCTCAAGTAAATCTGCGATCTCAGCTCGGTCATTGCGGACTAGAAATCACTCTTTGAATGCCTGCATTCTGCGTTGGCAATCGTCGTGCAGTACTGGGCCAGCCTGATTCCAGGGGGAATGGTGCAGGGTCACAACGCTCACGGTGGTGCACCAGACCAGCGTCGGCATTGGTGCCTGCGGCAGCCCGCCGGCTGATGTGGTTCATTATCCCGGGTTGAGCTTCCTCAAAAAGCGGGAGCTCAATCGTGCCCACGCGGGGGAGCGACAGTGGTTCAGGAGAGCAACGGAGCCTGAGCAAACACCGCGACCGGGAGAGGCGTAAAAATAGTAAACTCCGGATCATTGGTCATTGCTGATGTCTCGCCTCGCCGTCGAGGGGTTGGTGCGTCAAGCCGGCGCTCTTTTCAAATGTTCCTTTCTCTACGCTAGACTACGAACGGCATATTCCCTTTGTTGCGGTAACACACGACCTATCTTTTATTTGCCTTCAGATGAGGGCGCCGAAGCGGCCTCAGCAGCTTGGGGCAAATCGTGGCGATCCATTCTTTTGATTCAGACGCGAACTTGCGCGGAGCGCGTATGCTGCGTACCGCGTTGGGGCCCGCCATCGCAGCTTTTTTGGAAGATCCGGCAATCGTCGAGGTGATGCTCAATCCCGATAGCCGACTGTGGATCGACCGACTGTCGAGCGGCCTTACGGATACTGGCAAGAATATAACCCCCTCTGACGGAGAGCGAATCATCCGCGTGGTGGCTCACTACGTGGGTACCGAGGTTCATCCCGGGAGCCCACGGATTTCTGCCGAGCTGCCCGAGACGGGGGAGCGCTTTGAGGGGCTCCTGCCGCCGGTCGTTGCTGCGCCAACATTTGCGATCCGAAAGCCGGCGGTCGCCGTGTTCAGCCTCGAGGATTACGTCGCAGTCGGCATCATGACGCCGGCTCAGGCCGGTGCATTGAGGGATGCAGTTTGCGCGCGCAAGAACATTCTGGTCGCCGGCGGCACCTCGACCGGCAAGACGACACTGACCAATGCCCTTCTCGCCGAGGTGGCTAAAACGACTGACCGTGTCGTTCTCATCGAAGATACGCGCGAGCTTCAGTGCTTGGCGCCAAACCTCGTGGCGCTCCGCACGAAGGACGGCTTGATCTCGCTCTCCGACCTGGTCCGTTCGTCGCTTCGTCTGCGCCCCGATCGAATTCCCATTGGTGAGGTGCGCGGAGCCGAGGCGCTCGATTTGCTCAAGGCCTGGAGCACCGGACATCCGGGCGGAATCGGCACGATCCATGCCGGAACGGCGCTCGGGGCGCTACGCCGACTCGAGCAGCTAGTCCAGGAAGCTGTCGTCACAGTCCCCCGGCCGCTTATCGCCGAAACAATCAACGTGATCGCGGTGCTCAGCGGCCGCGGCGCCGAACGCCGCTTGAGCGAGCTCGCCCGCGTCACCGGCTTAGGAGCATCAGGTGATTACAGCCTTTCTGCAATTGGAGACCGATCATGACGATGCCTTCATCTCTCCGCCGCGCCAGCATTCCGGCCACGGCAATTGTGACCCTTTGGCTGAGCAGTATCCCGGCTTGCGCCGCTGGCTCAAATATGCCGTGGGAGCAACCGCTCAACCAGATTTTGCAATCGGTCGAGGGTCCCGTCGCCAAGATTATCGCGGTCATCATCATCATTGTGACCGGGCTCTCGCTCGCATTTGGCGACACGTCTGGTGGCTTTCGTCGCCTGGTTCAGATCGTGTTCGGTCTGTCCATCGCCTTTGCGGCATCAAGCTTCTTTCTGTCTTTCTTCTCCTTCGGCGGCGGCGTGGTGATCTAATGGAGGAGCCTGTCGCAGGCTTTATCGCGCCCGTGCATCGTGCGCTCACCGAGCCTATCCTGATAGGCGGTGCGCCGCGCGCCGTGGCGATCGCCAACGGCACGTTAGCGGCGGCACTCGGTCTTGGGCTGCGCCTGTGGGTTGCCGGCCTTCTCCTCTGGTTCGTCGGCCACATGGCCGCCATCTGGGCCGCAAAACGCGATCCCGATTTCGTGGAAGTCGTGCGCCGGCACGTCCGTATTCCAAGCCACCTCAGGTCCTAGAGTTGCCTATGATGAATCTTGCCGAATATCGCCGTTCAAACACGCGCCTTGCCGACTTCCTGCCTTGGGCGGCCCTGGTCGATGAGGGCGTCATTCTCAACAAGGATGGATCCTTTCAGCGAACGGCCCGGTTCAGAGGGCCGGATCTCGACAGCTCAGTGCCTGCCGAGCTTGTTGCTGTCGCAGGCCGCCTCAACAATGCGCTCCGTCGCCTCGGATCGGGGTGGGCCGTGTTCGTCGAGGCGCAGCGGCATTCGGCCGGACGCTATCCGCCGGATACATTCCCGGACGTCGCCTCGGCGCTGGTGGATGCGGAGCGGAAAGCGCAATTCGAGGAGGCCGGCAGCCACTATGAGTCGAGCTACTATCTGACTTTCCTCTATCTGCCTCCGGCAGAGAGTGCGGCCGCAGCAGAGCGCCTGCTGTACGAGGGCAGCCATCGCGCTGCGGGAGCGGATGCGCGCGAGGTGCTTGCCGGCTTTGTCGACCGGACCAGCCGCGTGCTGCAGCTCGTCGAAGGTTTCATGCCGGAATGTAGCTGGCTCGATGACGAGCAAACGCTGACCTACCTGCATTCGACGGTCTCGACCAAACGGCACCGCGTGCGCGTGCCAGAAATCCCGATGTATCTCGATGCGCTGCTAGCCGATCAATCCCTGACAGGAGGTCTCGAGCCCATGCTGGGCGAGGCGCATCTGCGCGTTCTTACGCTCGTGGGGTTTCCGACCGCGACCACGCCCGGGATTCTCGACGAGCTGAACCGGCTGGCATTCCCGTATCGCTGGTCGACGCGGGCGATCATGCTCGACAAGACAGATGCCACAAAGCTCCTCACCAAGATCAGGCGGCAATGGTTTGCCAAGCGCAAGTCGATTGCCTCGATCCTGAAGGAGGTGATGACGAACGAGGCCTCCGCGCTTCTGGACACCGATGCCCACAACAAGGCGATGGACGCCGACAGTGCGCTCCAGGAATTGGGTTCGGATCAGATCGGCGAGGTCTTCGTCACGGCAACGGTCACGGTCTGGGATAGGGATCCGCGCGCAGCCGACGAAAAGCTCCGCCTCGCCGAAAAGGCTATCCAGGGCCGGGACTTCACCTGCATGGCGGAGACGGTCAATGCCGTCGAAGCCTGGCTCGGCAGCCTGCCGGGACAAACTTACGCAAACGTCCGCCAGCCGCCGGTCTCGACCCTGAACCTCGCCCATATGATCCCGCTATCTGCCGTATGGGCCGGAGAGGTGAGGGATCACCATCTCAAGGCGCCCCCATTGTTCTTCGGTAAGACTGAAGGTTCGACGCCATTCCGGTTTTCTCTGCATGTCGGAGATGTCGGCCACACGCTGGTCATCGGACCGACGGGCGCCGGCAAGTCGGTGCTGCTGGCGCTCATGGCGCTGCAGTTCCGCCGCTATGGCGAGGCGCAGATCTTTGCGTTCGACTTCGGCGGTTCGATCCGCGCATCGGCCATCGCCACGGGGGGCGACTGGCATGATCTCGGCGGCGCGCTGGAATCGTCAGAATTCGTCGCGCTCCAGCCGCTTGCACGCATCGACGATGTCGGCGAGCGAGGCTGGGCATCCGACTGGATCGCATCGATCCTGACGCGCGAGCGGATCGAAGTCACCCCTGAGACCAAGGATCATGTCTGGTCGGCGTTGACCTCACTCGCCTCGGCGCCAGTTACGGAGCGGACGCTGACTGGGTTCTCCGTTCTTCTGCAGTCCAACGCTCTCAAGCGCGCGCTGCAGCCCTACTGCCTCGGCGGGCCATACGCCCTGTTGCTGGACGGCGAATATGAACGGCTGGGTGAAGCCTCCGTCCAGGTGTTCGAGACCGACGGATTGATCGGGACCTCTGTCGCGCCCGCAGTTCTGGCCTATCTGTTTCACCGGATCGAGGACCGCTTTGACGGCCGTCCGACACTGCTCATCATCGACGAAGGCTGGCTTGCGCTCGATGACGCCGATTTTGCCGGCAAGGTCCGCGAATGGCTCAAAACCCTTCGCAAAAAGAACGCCTCGGTCGTGTTTGCGACCCAATCGCTTGCCGATATCGATGGCTCCAAAATCGCGCCTGCCATCATCGAGAGCTGCCCGACCCGCATCCTGTTGCCAAACGATCGCGCCATCGAGCCGCAGATCATGGCGATTTACCGTCGCTTTGGGCTGAACGACCGGCAGATCGAGATCCTCGCCCGCGCCACTCCGAAGCGGGACTACTACTGCCAATCGCGCCGCGGCAACCGCGTGTTCGAGCTCGGACTTGGCGAAATCGCGCTCGCCTTCGCGGCCGCCTCGTCCAAAGCCGACCAGGCTTTGATTGATCGGGTGCTTGCCGAGCACGGAAGGGACGAGTTCGTCACCGGCTGGCTCAAGGCGCGCGACCTCGGCTGGGCCTGCAATCTCATTCCGCAGCTCGCCAAACAAGGAGCGCTCTGATGAGCTGTATCCGCCCGCTTCTGGCAGCAAGTATCATCGCCATGACCATGATCCAAGCGCCCCGCGAAGCGAAGGCGCAGTGGATCGTGTTCGATCCCAACAACTACGTTCAGAATGTGCTCACGGCCGCGCGTGAGCTGCAGCAGATCGACAACCAGATCACTTCGCTCCAGAACGAAGCGCAGATGCTGATCAACCAGGCGAAGAACCTGGCGAGCCTGCCTTATTCATCGTTGCAACAGCTCGAGCAATCGATTCAGCGCACCCAGCAGCTACTCTCGCAGGCGCAGCGGATTGCCTACGACGTCCAGCAGATCGATCGCGCGTTTTCCACCACCTATGCGCCGGCATCCGCGAGCATGTCCGATGGGCTCCTGGTCGCAAATGCCCAAACACGCTGGCAGAACTCAGTTGCCGGGCTGCAGGACGCCATGAGGGTCCAAGCGAGCGTTGTCGGCAATCTCGACGCCAACCGCACTCAGATGTCCGCCCTCGTGACGGCGAGCCAGGGCGCAGCGGGTGCGCTCCAGGCAAGTCAGGCCGGTAACCAGCTCCTTGCGCTGGAGGCCCAGCAGCTTGCGGACCTCACGGCGACTGTTGCCGCGCAAGGTCGCGCGCAGACGCTCGAATCCGCCCAGCGGGCTGCAGCGCAGGAGCAGGGTAGGGAGCAGCTGCGACGCTTTCTCAGCCCGGGCCAAAACCATCAATCGACAAATGTGCAGATGTTCCACTGATCATGAAAATACGATTTGAACGACTGCCTGTCGCGGCAGTAGCTGGTCTTGCTGTCCTGTTGGTTGCCGCCTGCGCCATTCGCCTACGCACCGACGAGAGCGCGACCCAGTCTTCCGTCTCTCTGGCCTCAAAACCGGATTTGACCGCAGCCAAGCTCGAGCAATGCCGTACCGTCACCTACGAGCAGAAGGACGCACTGCTCGAATGCCAGAAGATCTGGGCTGAGCAGCGCAGTCAGTTCTTAGGCGGAAGCAGGTCAATTGATGGTTCGGATAGCCGGACCGGCGCGGCGCCATTCTCCTCTCCAGTCCCGCCTAAAGACGAAAGTCGCCTCCCGTCCGGCTTTTTCTCCCTTCCAAGCCAAAGCGAGTGAGCCATGGGTGGTACGGGCGTTATCGACCAGTTTCTGGAAACCTTCACCCGCTATATCGATTCCGGATTCGGTCTCGTCGGGGGCGAAGTCGGATATGTCGCCACAACGCTGGCCGCGATCGACCTCACGCTGGCGGGCCTGTTCTGGTCCTTCGGGACTGATGAGGAGATTCTTGCGCGGCTCGTCAAGAAGACATTGTTTGTCGGCGTCTTTGCCTATCTCCTCGGCAATTGGAACAGCCTTGCCCGTATCGTTTTCGAAAGCTTTGCCGGGCTGGGACTGAAAGCCTCCGGCACAAGCCTCTCGTCGGCTGATTTCTTGCGACCTGGCCGGATCGCCCAGGTGGGGCTCGATGCGGGTCGCCCAATCCTGGATTCCATCTCCGGGTTGATGGGCTATGTCAGCTTCTTTGAGAATTTCGTGCAGATCGCGGTCCTGCTGTTCGCCTGGATCGTTGTGTTGCTGGCCTTCTTTATTCTCGCGATCCAGCTCTTCGTCACTCTGATCGAGTTCAAGCTGACGACACTTGCCGGCTTCGTCCTGATCCCCTTCGGCCTGTTCGGCAAGACCGCTTTTGCGGCCGAACGGGTGCTGGGCAATGTCATCTCATCGGGAGTCAAGGTTCTGGTCCTTGCCGTCATCGTGGGCATCGGATCGACCTTGTTCTCGCAGTTCACAGGCGGCTTTGGCGGCAACCAGCCGACGATTGAGAACGCGATGGCGCTGGTGCTCGGCGCTCTCGCCCTCTTGGGCCTTGGCATCTTCGGCCCCGGTATTGCCAATGGCATCGTCTCCGGAGGTCCGCAGCTTGGCGCAGGTACCGCCGTCGGCACGGGCCTCGCTGCCGGTGGGGTGATCGCGGCAGGAGCTGGCGTTGCCGTCGGCGCTGCAGGTCTTGCCGCCGGCGCGATTGCGGGCTCGCTGCGTGGTGGAAGCGCGATTGCAAGTGGCGCGAAGAACATGTTGCGGGCGGGAAGCTCCGGCGTCGAGGCGAGCGCGCCAGGCGCGGCAAGTCCCTTGCGTTCGCTCGCAGCCGGTTTTGGGCGAGGGGCTGGTCATGTCGGTCAGGAGGAGCGGGACTCCTCGGCCGCGCCCGACAGTCCGCCAGCCTGGGTTCGGCGCATGAAGCGGACGCAGACCATCCAGCATGGAGCATCAGCGGCCACGCACGCGGTTCGGTCAGGCGATCACGGCGGGAGTGGCGCATCGGTCGACCTCTCACAAGACAATCGCTGAGTTCGCTGTCTCTCCAAATCCATTTCCAACCATGCCTTGAGGTCAGACAAATGTTCAAACGATCGGCCGTTCACTATGGCCCCACGCCGGAGCCGGTCACGCCCTATCAACGCGCAGCTCAAGTCTGGGATGACCGCATTGGTGCAGCACGAGTCCAGGCCAAGAACTGGCGGCTCATGGCATTCGGCTGCCTGTTCCTCTCCGCGGGCTTTGCCGCAGCTCTGGTCTGGCAATCAGCCCATGGCACGATCACGCCCTGGGTGATTGAGGTCGATCAATTGGGCGAAGCGAAAGCAGTTGCCCCTGCAAATGCTGCCTACCAGCCGACGGACGCTCAAATAGCGTTTCACCTGGCGCGCTTCATCGAGCACGTCCGCGGCCTGCCGATGGACGCGATTGTCCTCCGCGAGAACTGGCTGCGTGCCTACGACTTCACGACCGATCGCGGCGCCGCCGCGCTCAACGACTATGCCCGCAACAACGACCCCTTCGCCAAGCTCGGAAAGACGCAAATCGCGATCGAGGTCTCGAGCGTCATCCGAGCCTCGCCTGAGAGCTTTCGCCTCGCCTGGATCGAGCGCCGCTACGACAACGGCCAACTTGCCGCAACGGAACGGTGGACTGCGATCCTTACCATCGTCGTGGAAATGCCTCGCGATCTGGATCGCCTACGCAAAAATCCCCTTGGCATCTACGTCAACGCGATCAACTGGTCAAAGGAGCTCGGCTAACATGCCGTCAGGTCTCGTTATTGTGTCACGAAAAGTGCGGCCGTGCTTGCCTCTGGCTCTTCTGGTCTGTGTCTCGACGCTCGGCGGCTGCACGACCTTCAGGCCGCCGCAAATCAGCTACGACAACGAGCTCCCGCCGGCACAGGACTTGCCGGCGCTTGCCGATGATCGCCCGCGACCGCTGCATGTGCCGCCGGCCTGGAAGGCTGCACGAGGCGGCAACAGCGCGGAGGCCAAGGAGCCTGTCGAGCGCATCGAAACCGCAAATGACGCTGCACGCGTGCAGCCTCGCAAAGCCGGCTACTACAATGCGGTGCAAGTGTTTTCCTATAGTCCGGGCGCGCTCTACCAGATCTATGCCGCGCCGGGGCAAATTACGGACGTCGCCCTCGAGCCCGGTGAGCAGCTGATCGGCTCAGGACCGGTCGCCGCAGGCGATACCGTCCGCTGGGTGGTCGGCGACACCGAGAGTGGCAGCGGCGACACCCGCCGCGTTCACATCATGGTCAAGCCCACCCGTCCCTCGATCGAGACCAACCTCGTCGTCAATACTGATCGCCGTACTTACCTGATCGAGCTTCGCGCCAAAGAAAAGCCCTATATGCCCTCGGTCGCCTGGTTCTATCCGGCGGATCGTGGCGGGCGAACGCGAGCTTTACCGCCGGCACCCTTTATTCCGGGCCTGCCGGCGCGCCGCTACCGCTACGCCATCGAGGGCGACAGCCCGCCTTGGCGTCCCGTCAACGCTTATGATGATGGCCGAAAAACCTACATTGAATTCTCCCCCGGCGTCAGTCAGGGCGAGATGCCGCCGCTCTTCGTGATCGGGCCCGACGGCAAAACCGAGATCGTCAACTACCGCGCTTACGGAAATGTGCTGATTGTTGACCGGCTGTTCGCGGCCGCGGAACTGAGGCTGGGCGAGGAGCACCAGCAGAAGGTCAGGATCGTGCGAACCGACGGGAGGTCGCTTTGAACGATACTGACCAGGCGATCGATACACCAAAGGAAGCGCCTCGGGGCAAGCCACCGGAAGAGATCGCCGAAACCCTGCGGCTCCGGCCGGATCGGCCAAAAGTTGCGCGCCTCTCGCGGAAAGTCCTTATCGGCGGCAGCGCCCTTGTGCTCGCGCTGATCACTGGCGCGGTGCTCTGGGCGCTGCACGAGAAACGGTCAGGTACTTCAGCGCCCGAGGAGCTTTACGCGACTGACCACCACAACGTCGCCGATCAGCTCGCGACCTTACCGAAGGATTACACCGAGATCCCGAAGGACGTGCCGCGCCTGGGGCCGCCTTTGCCCGGCGATCTCGGTCGGCCGATCGTCGCAGCACAGGGATCTTCGACGTCCAGCTCGCTCGGTATGGATGCCGAACAGCAGCGTGTCAACCAGGAGAGCGAGGCGGCACGGACCAGCAAGGTATTTGCCAGCACCAATTTCCGGCCACAAGCCCCTGCCACTTCATCGAGCGAAACCCGTTCAAGCGCCGCGCCATCATCCGACGAAGCATTTGCTCAGAATGGCCAAGACCGAAAGCTTGCGTTCGTCAGTGCAACGGTCGATCGTCGGACGACAAGCTCCGATCGCCTTGTGAGGCCGGCTTCGCCTTTTGTCGTTCAGGCCGGAACGGTCATTCCGGCCGCTCTCATCACAGGAATCCGCTCCGACCTGCCTGGCCAGATCACGGCGCAAGTCACAGAATCGGTGTACGATTCTCCTACCGGGCGAGCTCGCCTTATCCCCCAGGGAGCAAGGCTGATCGGGAACTACGATAGCCAGGTCGCATTTGGCCAGTCGCGCGTGCTCCTGGTCTGGACGCGCCTTATCATGCCGAATGGGAGGTCGATTGTTCTGGAACGGCAGCCCGGTGCAGATGCGGCAGGCTACTCTGGTCTTGAGGACGAGGTCGACAATCATTGGAAGGAACTGTTGGGGGCGGCCGCTCTTTCGACGCTGCTTTCCGTCGGCACGGAGGTGAATTCCGGGGCGGATAACGGCAATACCAACAACGATCTCATTGCCGCCCTCCGCCGTGGAGCTGGGGATTCGGTCAATCAAACAGGCCAGCAGGTGGTCCGCCGCAATCTCAACATACAGCCGACCTTGACGATCCGTCCGGGATTTCCGGTGAGGGTGATCGTCAACCGTGACCTGATGCTCGAACCATATAGAGGTTGAGGACGATGGCAAAGCTTAAGCTCGGAGCAATCGAAGACGACAAGCCGATCAAGATTACGCATGAACTGCCCGCGAGCGTGCACAGGGATCTCGTGGCATATGCCCAGATCCTTGCACAGGAGACCGCTCAGCCGATCGGGGATCCGGCCAAGCTTATCGCGCCCATGCTGGCCCGGTTCATGGCGGCCGACAGGAGCTTCCGGAGAGCGCGCCGCGCGCGTCAGCGACCGATCGAAGGCGAGGAATAGCGCTCGGAGAGTAACATCAGGGAATTCCTGCAGGGCCGGGTCTCATTGTCGGCGTGCCAATAGGCAGAAAACTCGAATCGGCTCGCACCCGCGCCATCGCGCAGCTCTCGGTAGACAAGGTCCGCCAAATTCGCGCCCATGTCGGACTCGAGCACGAGGCTTATTCCTGTGTTCATGCTGATCAGGCTTTTGATGCTGCCGCGACTGACGTCGTGGCGCTCGATTTTTGGGCGGACCTCAGGCGAGACGAGCTTGGAAACCAGAAGATATTCGAGCTCCTTTCTGGGTCGTAGAGGCTGAGCAGCACCGTCTCGCCGCGCAGGTCGGTCCAGTAGACAGTCTCGCGCGAACTGAGATGATGGTCATGAGGCAAGGCAACGAGAACACGCTCGCTCCACAGAGACATGGCTTTAGTGTCCAAAACGGCAAGCTCCCCGTGACGATCAGGAGATCAAGCGCTCCGTTGCGGAGTGCCGCTGCTAAACGTGTTCTTGATCATTCAACCTCGCAAGCGCGATCTGCGGGAACCGCTCCTTGAACTCAAGTAAGGAGGCTCGCAGATTGCCGGCCGAAAGCGATGTGCAGAAACCGACGCTCAGACTGCCGGTTTCGCTGTTGTGAACGGATCGCGCGGTTGCGATGAGTGCGTCGAATTCCTCCAGGATGGTCCTGGCCAATCGAAGGACGTCGCAGCCGGGCCGCGTTGGGCGCACACCTCCGCTGAAGCGCTCGAAAATTTGAACGCCCAAGTGGTGCTCAAGCTCGCTGATTGTTCGGCTGAGGCTCGATTGTTGTAACCTCAGCAACTCGGCGGCTCCACGAACGCTCCGCAATCGGCCGCAGCCACGGCCGATCTGAGTTCGAGCGCTTTACTGGCTTGAAGTGACGGTCGTATTCGACGTGGCTTGTGCATCGCAAGTCTTGAGAGAGAGAAGAGCGGCCTTCCGCACCAATCTGCAGCGATGCTGCGATTGGGTTTTGCTTCCAGAACCTCGTCGGCCGCTCGAATGACCGGAGCCCAGAGCGCCGGTCCCGAGATGTGCCCCGCCTTGCGGATGCGGTCCAACGCATCGGGCGAGACCTCCAGGTACCCGGCAACCGCCGTGGTGTTTCCGAGAGGGCGAGCTTTTCCCGCTCTGCGAAGGGGCCATCCGGCCCGGCGAAGAATGCGCTCTATGCGGGCGTCGGTCAAAGTGACGATTTCGATCAATTCAATGGAAAGGCCAAATTCAATCATACCAGCAAATAGCTCGTAACTGGCAGCAGCAAGTCCGCCGCTCGCCTTCGGCGCATCCGCGGGAATATCGAGCGCGAATCGGCTGCTCTCCCAGACCCGATGGCTTCGTGGCGCCGGCTGCCCGTCCAGCAGGATCGGAAGGTGTCCCTCAGCATGGTTGGACCGGTCGAAGGCAAAAGCCGGACGCAAACTTGAATACGTCCGGCTCCCGAGCGGTTCAGTAGATGCGCCGGTCGAAGGACGTCAAACTCGTCGATTTCCATGTCGCCGCTGACCTCGACGGTCCGATCCAGGCGCTGCTTGAAAACGCGGTAGCGCAGCCGGTGCATCTCGGCGAGACCGTGGAGGAATTCCCCGTAGTACTCCGGCGTGATGAGCTGCATCATTTTTGCCTCCCTGCTTCGTTTCGGGCAGAGAGGCCTAGGCAAACGCATCCTGTGCAGTTCCACAGGTGTTTATGGAAGGCCGGTGTTTAATTTTCGAGATTTTGATTCGGTCAACAGCACGATCGCTTGACGAAGCGAGCTGACACCGAGCTTCGCACGGGCGTTGTCCAGGTGAAATCCCGCGGTTCGCTCTGCGATGCCGAGAATGATCCCGATCTCCCCAACCGATTTACCGCGCGCGGACCATTCGAGACACTGGTACTCGCGAGGAGACAGCACCACGCCGCCGATCATGCGATCAATCGTCCAGAAGCGTTTTGCATGCTCATGGAAAAACGTCGCGATTAATCGCAGGCTCTGGGCGTGCTCGACAAGCGCGCGCTCGAAACCAGTTCGACGCTCGTCACTTGCAAAGCTCAGCGCGGCGATTGCGCCCTTGTCATCGTGGATAGGAAATGTAAACCCGCAGCGAATCCCAAATTTTTCGGCTTCTTCGAACAAAGCGCGTTCGGACTCCGACCGATTTCGCGCTTCAAATCCAAGCCCCCATCGGAAGGGCTTAGGCTGGCGCATTGCCCGACGGACCACCGGATCGACGGATTGGTGGCCGCGCTGCAGATAGATGGCGTCCAGGAGGGGGGATATGTCGAGATCAGGTTGGGAGCACTGCCCGGCTCACGGGGAAGAGCGAGATATGCGAAGCACGACAGTTTGAGCGCAGCGGCGACCTCAGCCATGCTCTGCTGAGCTGCGTCTCGATGCGTGCTTTCGGTCAATCGTTCAGCAAACCTTTGAAAAACCCGATCCATCTTTGATGAACCCGCGGGCCTCCCTCGCAAGTGCTACTCCTGTTAGCGAATCGAGCATCGTTGCGAATGAGGCAAAACAACGAAGAAGTCGGTCCAGTCCGGCGTAGATCAATCCTGATCACGCACCCTGTGGTAGCATCCCAGCCAACTCGGCGGTCTTCGGTCGTCTGTTCGAAATCCTGCAAGCAGGCGTGGAAGATCGCCGGATTACTGCGCTATTTGGCCTCTCGCCTCGCAGGTTTGTACCGCTCTTCCGATTACAACGAGCTGCTCACCAAGGAGATTGCAAATGAAGGTCGGTGTTCCCAAGGAAATCAAGACGCACGAATACCGCGTCGGCCTGACGCCTGGGGCCGTCCGCGAATACGTTGCAGCTGGCCACAGCGTATTGGTCGAGAGCAACGCCGGGGCCGGGATTGGCGCGACAGATGATAACTACCGCAAAGCTGGCGCGACGATTGCGACCGCTGCTCGCGAGGTATTCGCGTCGAGCGAAATGATCGTGAAAGTCAAGGAGCCACAGCCCTCCGAATGGACGCAGCTTCGAGAAAACCAGATCCTCTTCACTTATCTGCATTTGGCTCCGGATCCGGAGCAGGCGAAGGGCCTCATGAAGTCTGGCTGCACCGCAATTGCCTATGAAACTGTGACCGACGCGCACGGTGGCCTTCCACTGCTTGCCCCTATGAGCGAGGTTGCGGGAAGACTTGCGATTGAAGCCGCGGGTGCGGCGCTGAAGCGGTACGTGGGCGGAAGGGGACTGCTGATTGGCGGGGTACCGGGCGTGCCACCCGCACGCATTGTGGTGATCGGCGGGGGCGTTGTCGGCACTCACGCTGCACGGATGGCGGCAGGCTTGGGCGCTGAGGTCACGATCCTCGACCGTTCGATTCCCAGGCTTCGCGAACTGGATGAGCTGTTCGAAGGGCGAGTACGTACCAGATTCTCGACGATCGACGCCGTTGAAGAAGAGGTATTTGCGGCGGACGTTGTCATTGGTGCCGTTCTCGTTCCTGGCGCGAGCGCGCCGAAACTGGTCAGCCGCGGTATGTTGAGTTCGATGCGCAAAGGCTCCGTGATCGTGGACGTAGCGATCGATCAGGGCGGATGTTTCGAGACTTCGCGGGCGACGACACATGCCGATCCAACCTATGAGGTGGATGGCGTTATCCACTATTGCGTCGCAAACATGCCGGGAGCTGTGCCGCTCACCTCAAGCCAGGCACTCAACAACGCTACGCTGCCTTTTGGTTTGGCTCTCGCCAGTAAAGGATTTGCAGCTGTGCTCGAAAATCCGCATCTGCGCGCAGGCCTGAATGTCTATCGGGGCCGGCTAACCTATAAGGCTGTCGCCGAGAGCCTTGGTCTTCCCTTCTCGCCGATCGAACAGGCTGCGGCCTGATCCTAGAGGTCCCCTACGGGACGTTTCGTCGCAGACTTGGGCCGCTCATCAGAGTGGCCCTTTTTGTGTGCCGAGTATGAGCGACAGCTTGGAGGTGGAAGTCCTCTACCCAACTTGACTGACGGCGAAGGCTTAGCCAAGCGCAAGGGCGTCAACGTGCCCGGGGTCCTTGAATGCGGGTGCGATGGAAGGGACGACCTAGTGCCTGCGCCGCGCTCTCAACCAGCAGCTAGAGCTCACTCGCGGCGCGGTCGGGCACCCAGCATACGACGGATACGCAGGGGCTCAGGCCCGATATGGAAAGCCATGGCCTTCTCGTGTCATGCGCGCTCCGACTGGTCCAGCGGTTGCGTTGGCGCAAATATCGAGTCATGTCGGGCAGTGATAGCGCTCGGTCCACAGCTCGGGGTCGGCGATATCACGCGCAATTGACCAACCACAGGCGCCGTTGCGTTGCCGGTAGAGCTGCACATCCTGCATGAGGTTGTGGAAGGCTCGCGCATTTTCCGAGGCCACGCGATAGTCGAGCTCAACTACCAGTGGGCCGCTCCGGTGGTCAGCGGGAGCCGCACCTTAGGATCGGCAAGCATGTCGGCGTCATCCCCGCGCTCGGTGATGGCCGGCATGCGCAGCCAGCGCCCAAGCAGCGGCAAGAGCAGCATCAGTCCGGCAGAGACGAGCAGCGAGATGTCGACAGCGACGGCATCGGTGAGGCGCCCTCAGCCCCAACTGCCAACTGCGAGGCCCCCAGAGAACGCAGCCTACCAAGTCGCAACGGATTGGCCCGCAACCCAGCGCGGGGCGGAGAGCTGCACGCCAATGTTGAATAGCGTCCACGTCCATACGGCGCCCGCCAAAACCAGAGCTGCGGCTGTCAAGACCGAATCATGACTGAGCACAACCGGCGCGATCGCGCCGCTCATGGACAGTGTGCAGGCACGAACCGCAGCCTCGCGGATCTTGATCGCCGCGACCTTCGTCGAGAGCTTCTGCACGAATTCCTCATAGATGGCTGCCTGTGCGTAGAGGCGGTTGGCGCAGACGCAGGTCTGGCCCATGTTGCGGTATTTGGAGACGATGGCGCCTTCGATGGCGGCATCGATATCGGATCGTCGAACACCACGAAAGGCGCCTTACCGCCGAGCTCGAGCCCGAGCTTCTTCAGGTCGATGGAGGCGACGATAGAGGATCTTGCCGACCTCGGTCGAGCCGGTGAAGCCGACAAAGCGCACGGCCGCGTGCTCGCACAAAACCTCGCCGATCGGTCGCGAATCTCCGGTGATGACGTTGAAGACACCCTTGGGCACGCCGGCCTTCTCAGCGAGGGCTGCGAGCGCAAGCGCCGAGAGCGGCGTCTCACTGGCTGGCTTCAGCACCACGGTGCAGCCTGCGGCGAGCGCCGGCGAGACCTTGCGGGTGATCATCGAGTTGGGGAAGTTCCACGGCGTGATCGCGCCGCAGACGCCAATTGGTTGCTTGATCGCAAGCAGCCTTGCATCCGGGCGCGGCGAGGGAATCGTTTCGCCATAGATGCGGCGCGCCTCTTCGGCATAGAACTCGACATAGGCGCCACCGATATCGACCTCGCCTAGCGCCTCGGAGAGCGGCTTGCCCTGCTCGGAGGTCAGGATTAGCGCGAGATCCTCGCGATTGGCGACGATCAATTCGTACCATTTGCGCAGGATGTTTGAGCGCTGCTTGGCTGTGAGCGTCGCCCATGCAGGGAACGCTCGTTCAGCGGCCTCCACGGCTCTCGTGCAGTCGTCGGCTGAGAACTGCGGCACTTTGGCGAGCTCGATGCCGGTCGCCGGATTGTTTACCGAAAGGCGCGGTGAGCCGACCTAGGCGCCATCAATGTAGCAGGCCTCCCGCATAAGTGACGGGTCCTTCAGACGCTAGCGCAGGATGGACGAGCCTTGCGTGGGTTGTGCGGCGGCGGTCGGGGTCGTCGCGTTGCTCCTGGAGGTTTTCAAATCCGAGCAATCAGGTCTTCGTCGTCGATCACGAAAAAAGGCCGCGCGAGATACCGCGCGGCCGAGTCAGGGAGGAAACGCCCCGAAGGGCACTGAATAGGAGCTCGGCAAGTAAATGAACTCACTGGGAACTCCAATCTTGCACGAAACGTCGTCAGATCGTGCAAGCGGATATCGGATACTCATTTACCTGGGAGGATGGGAGGCGTTCGCAGCAATATCTTGCAGTTTTTGTGCGCAGATTCCGCCAAGTTCGCAGCAACTGCTATCTTGAAGCGTTTCTCGCGAGAATATTCGAACTTGCGTACTGTTCATCGAGGCCATCGAACACTCGCTCGGTGTACGCGTCCGTACCCTCGATAGCTCGGTTTCAGGATTTAGGAAATCAATCTAGATTAGTCAGCGCTCGTCAACGAGCGGCAGAGAACATTGAGCTCGGCGATTTAGCAGGATAGCTGCGCGTCGCGACAGTGCGAACCGGCATCGGGCGCGTCCGGACAAGTCATTTGAGGGGCAAAATGCGCAAAGTCGCGATCGGAATTCGTTGGACATCATCACCGCGTCGGGGATTCCGAGTTGGGCTACGCGAACAGCTCGCACTCCTGCGGATTTCAGGGGGTCATTGTCACAGGCGCAATCTGCACTGTCGTCGGTCTACGGGAGCGTGGCGCAACGTGAGTTGAATGCCAGCAACGAATTCAAAGATCATGTCGTATCGTTGTCACAAACCTTCTTGGAATCCGGGCAAATTGCAACCGAATTCGAGCGCAAGCCCAGTGAAGAATCGATCAAGAAGCATGCCGATAATCATGAGCGCCAGTTCGCAGCATCCAGTCGTGTTGATGGAGTCGTGACCGATTTGCGCGACGATGACCCCATGAAGGAGGCGACCTCCCTGCGGTCTGTCATCAATCTCTATGCAACACGCTTCCAGAACGTGGTCTCGGCCCAACGAAACCTTGGCTTCAACGAGAATTAAGGAGTTCAAGGCAAGTTACGAATGGCCGTGCGCGCAGTTGAGCATCGGATGAGCGAGCTCAATCAGCCTCAGCGCGCGATATTGATGCTGAAGATGCGCCGCCACCAGAATGAGTTCATGTTGCGCGGCGAGGACAGCCATCGCGATGAAAATCGTCAAAAAGAGCCTCTCCGGGGCTGAATTCCATCACGGGAGGTGGTTCCTCGGCACTGGCGCGGCGGAGCAAGAGCATCACAACTACCCCTAGGAGGACACGGCCGCGACGTCTCAGGCAATCAACGAACAACCGCAACTGTGGTGAAGTTCATAGTCTTGGAATCAGCTAATAGTTCATTTGAAAGTTTCAGCGTACTTCCTCGTGCTACCATTCTTTGCGCCTTGCGGAGTCGCCAAGTGTTGGACGCAACGACCACTGCGCTTTTGCGTGCCGTTCTCGAGGAGGTTTGCGAGGGTCTGCCTCGCAGCGAAACCGGCACTCGGGCCCATGTCGCTTCCAAGATCTTGGACGCCGCCAACAGAGGTGAGATCACGGCGGACCGCCTTAGGCAGGTCGGCACGGAAGCTCTTCGCTCTGCGCCAACAATGTGGCGGTAGGTGCGGACAACACTGATAGTGCTCATGTGAATTTCCAGGTCACCGTGTTGAAGATCCTTGTGAGCTACCCGGACGGGTTCGCATCCATGCCGGACCTCAAGCGAGACATGACCATTTTGGCCACGAGCGGTCCCGATTGGGCGGCGCGCACCAAGAGAATGGGCGCCCGCGCGCCCGAGCTCGACCTCTTTTCGCAGCGACTCGTCGAGCGTGTGAATGGAGGGTGGCGCATCACGGACAAGGGGCGAGCAGTGCTCGAACTGATGGAGCCGCGCCCTAGCACGCCCCAACTCCAGCCAGAGGACACGAGAGCTCCTGAACTACCATCGCCAGTGCCGGCACGATCCCATTCTGTCGAACTACGTCGGCGCGAGCCTTAACGATTGGGGCGGCGCCGGTCCTCTAAGAGCCGAACGTGCGCACCGCACTCTTAGACTGGATTGAACCGGCTGATCACAACGTTTGACGAGGTCCCACCATTTTTCATCGACCGAAGTCGATGAACTGACCGCGATTCACATCGCTGGCAACGATGGTGTAACCTTAAAACGTGTACCGCCGCTATCTAGGCGATCAAGACCGCGCCCGATGATCAGGTTGCCGAAGGAGAACGATGCCGTTGTGGGCTTCAAACTCTTTATTGGAGAGCTGGAACGAGAAGTGCTGATATCTCAGCACATATCGGGGAAAGGTGCTGTTGCTTCGATCAGGTCCAAGATCCCGGGATGCGCAGTGCGCTATTCATGTATGGACCTCGATTTTCGGCGCGTGAGCCGTTGGCTGTGGCCACGGCGCAGGCGCGGCCAAGTGGGACGGAGTGCCTGGGAGTATCGCCGCCTCTCAACGGCAACAGTATCTGAGCGCTGATGCCGCTCGGCATAAAGCGATCGATGGCCGACACGCTTGGTTCGCATTGACTCACGTCAATTCGCTCCCGCCTCGTTCTTGAAACATCCCTCTTAGACCGTCGTCCGTGAACAACGCCTAAGGTGCTGATCAGGAATCGGTTTTCCGGACGTTGGCGCGTTTCGCATTGCAGGCTTTGATAGGTTTGAGCATCGGAAGCCTGCAATTTGCAGTTTGAGATTCCGTCGAATCGCAAAGCCTGATTCGATGGCCGTATCGGAGGAGCCAAGGCGACCGAAGAAGCCGAAAGCGACGGAAGAAGGCGATCTGTTTCGTGCCAGGCTCGATCAGATCATCAACATGAAGCACGAGCTGGTGCAGCTCGCCGGCAAGGTCGACTGGAATTGGATCGATGCGCAGATTGCACCGCTGTACAGCGACAAGGGCCGCCCTGGGATCGAGACCCGCTTCGTGGTTGGGCTGCTGCTGCTCAAGCACATTTATGGCTCTCCGACGAAGGCGTGTGCGATCGCTGGGTCCATGATCCGTATTCCCAGCACTTCACCGGCGAGGCGTTTTTCCCGCATGAGTTTCCGCATGAGCGCTCGGATCTCAGCCATTGCGCAAGCGCTTTGGTGACAAGCTCGAGCTTCTGCTGGCCGACAGCCTGAGGGTGGCGCACGACGCCGGGGCACTGCGCAGGCGCGATCTCAAGCGGGTCACCGTGGATACCACGGTGCAGCCCAAGCCGTCACCTTCCCGACCGACGGCAAGCTGCTGCATGCAGCCATCGAAGGGCTCGACCGGCTGGTCCGCAGAGTAACTGCTGGGTAACGAGGCCGGCGCAACCAACCTGGACTGTCACGATCTCCGCCGGTGGATGGTCCGTCGGATCTGATTGACCAGATAAGTGTCCCAAATGATCATCATGTCGCCGACACGTTCCGTGCGCTTGCTCTCAAGGAACGTTGACCGGCGGCATGGCCGCAGTCGGGCGCAACACGAAGCGTTCTTGCTGCTGCCCGCGCGCCGCCAAGATGATTGCAAAAACCACGAGGAAAATCAGAGACCCACGCATGACCAAAAACTACTTCAGAGCCCATATCGCAATTATGAATCCCTCGCATCCGGGCCAAACGGCACGCGTCGCGGGCAGGATGTCGCGCCGCTCTTCAGGTGCCGTTTGCTGAGCCGAAAGCAATAGCGATCATTCGTGCCGCAACGCGGCCGAGTAGCCTTGTGCGGTGCTCAAAAAATGCATTTTCGAGGCGGAACAGCCGGAATTATGTGAAAAATCAGGATAAGAACCGACCGCGCGGGCGCAGGAAAGGGCCCTGTTGCAATTCAGGACCGCAACTAAGGGCGCTCATGCGCAAGCATAATTTTGTTTCCGGCGGCCTCCTGGGGCTGACCGCAGCGGGACTTATACTCTTATGTTCCAGCCTATTCGCCTTTATCTTCTTATAGAGCTTAAGTAATTTAAGGCATCGTATCGCCTCTGAGATCAAAGACAATAATTCCCTTTTCGACTGCCGACTTGCCACCTTGATGTGCCTCGCGAAGAGCTCTTCTGCTTCTTTTCTGACGGAATGATTTGAAGGCGCCACTGAGCGGTGTGATCCTAATGCTTTTGGAGCAGTGCGCAGGCCCTTGAGCTGCTCGGAGGCACGGAGCAGGGCGACGCCGCTGCCCAGGACGATGCCCTCCTCGATAGCCGCGCGGGTCGCATGCATCGCGTCATCAACGCGATCCTTGCGCTCCTTCACCTCGACTTCGGTCGCCCCGCCAACGCGGATCACCGCGACGCCGCCGAGCATCGCGAGACGCTCCTGAAGCTTCTCAAGGTCGTAGTCCGAGGTGGTCTCCTCGATCTGAGCCTTGATCTGGGCCACGCGCCTCGATCTCGGCCTTCTTGCCGGCGCCGTTGACGATCGTGGTGTTCTCCTTGTCGATCATCACCTTCTTGGTGCGACCGAGCATGTTGAGCGTGACGTTCTCCAGTTTGATGCCGAGATTTTCCGAGATCGCCTGGCGAAAGAGACGCAATTCTCCACCATCTCAATCGTGCGGGCATTGTCGCTTCGCTCGGATCAGCCTGCGGATCCTGCTCAATCGTAACCGGTATGAGCTCCCACGTCTGCGGGGATCAGCGGGCGCGAGCGTAGCGGGTCGGCATCCAGTATTGGCGCAAGGCCTCGACGGCCGCCGGAATATCGGCGGAGGCGTTACGCAGAAAGTCGCCGGTCTCGCGGCTGCTTCGTGGTGGTCCGAGCAGCGGCCCCTGATCGTCACGACAGTGCAGCAGGATAGGCAGAAGCAGGCCATGATTGACGTTGCTGGCGTCCAGCAATGGCGCCCACGCCGATAGCTTGAGCCGCATCGCGGCATAGAAACCCTGACACCAGGGACGCGGATCGACGTCGCCATTGATTTTGCGCCGGTGCATCGGGACGAACTGGCTAGGCGTGGTCGAAAGGATCTTGCTGATCTCGTTGTGGCGCAGCGCAACGGCGGAGATCGCGGCGAACTCCGGGGTGCCGCCGTGGTTGAAAGCATCGGCATCGATGGCGAGCAATGGGCAGATCCAGTCGAGCGGGCTTATCGACACCGGTCCGGCCACGATCGCGGCGACGTAGCCGTCCAGCATGGGGAGACTGGTGGCAGCGGGATGCTGATCGGCGCGAGCCCGGAGCCATCGTTCGAGCTCCTCAAGCGGCATCGCGGCTGAGGCCATCGACGACGATGCTTTATGGCGACGTGGGCTCATGCGGCGGCTTGCGCGATGCGCTCGCGGGCCGCCTTCCAGTTCCAGGCGAGCAGCTCGTGCAGCTGATGGCTCTTGGTTCGCCCGGAGACGATGCGCTCCAGCACGTCAGTCAGATAGGCCTGCGGATCGAGCTCATGGAGCTTTGCTGTGTTCACGATCGACGCCAGGATCGCCCAGCTCTCGGCGCCGCCTTCGCTGCCGCTGAACAATGAATTGCGCCTTTCCCATTGCAATCGGGCGCATGGAACGCTCGACCGTATTGCTGTCGACCTCGACGCGGCCATCGCGAAGAAACAGCGTCAACCCGTTCCAGTGATTGAGCGTTGATGGCCTCCGCCAGCTTCGACTGGGAGAAGAGCTGGTCGACCATCTCGATCAGTCGCGCCTTGAGCGCCGCCATCAACGGCGCGCTCCTGGTGCGGCGGGCGGCCAGCCGCTGCTCGGCATTGCTGCCGCGGATCTCGGCCTCGATGGCATAGACCGCCTGCAACCGTTCGATCACCTCGCGAGCGAATGGCGACTGGGTCGTCTTGTAGACCTCGACAA
>NZ_JADPKQ010000482.1:0-42421 GCF_023074015.1 Bradyrhizobium sp. 142 | reverse complement strand
TGCTTCTACCTGGCCGCGTGACCACTTCTGCCGCAGCACGATTGCGCCGCGCTGATCGTGGCCCACGATGTGGAACGAGTTCTTGCCGATATCGATGCCTATCACGGCGATCGCTGAGCTGAGTTTCTGAGACATGGCGTGCTCCTGTCTTGGGCGCCCCTTGCCAGCTTGTCGTGCTGGCAGGGCCGGAGCACGGCCGGACCATCCCATTAACGGACACGCCGACCTTCTCAGAAACCTGGCCGGAAATTGATCGGAATGGCGGCCGGCTTCAAATCGGAACGGTGGCCGGCTTCACGTCGGAAAACCCGGCCGGAATAAATCGGAATCCTGGTCGCCTCAACGACGTCGATCCCAAGGCCTGGCTCGCCGACGTCCTCGCCCGTATCGCCGATATCCCGCTTCGCACCCCACGAACTGCTGCCCTGGGAATGGAAGCTCCTGCGCCAAGCCGACAAGCCCGCCGATCAGCAGGCTGCCTGACCTTCTCGCAATCATAGAGCTCGCCGTGCCCGCGCGCAGGCGTCAATCAGGTGGTCTTCGTCGTATGCGGACCCCGCTGCAATCATCGTGATGCCCGCACGGCGCGGATCACTCGAGACAGCTGTTCCCCATCTATTGCCGCGTCCGTCCTTACGACGACGTCGCCGATCGCAATCTCGAGCTTGATCGCCGGAACGTGACGCTCCTCCAGCGGCCCTTCCACAACCAGCGGCGCAAATGTCGACTCCGAAGCTTCGCACGGCGGCAATGCGCCTCTCTGTCGAAAGCGTCGTCGCCAATCGTAAATCTGCCAGCGCGTCGCTCCGTGCTTGGGCGCCACCTCCGACACCTGAGCGCCGGGCAGCAGACTCTCAGCGACGATCCGCGCCCTCTCAGCCTCCGAGCGCACACGACGCCCCGACGGTCCTTCAAGCACTTCTAGCCGGCTAAGCGACCTTACCGATGAGCCGTCCAAATGGGCGTCCTTTTTGCCGTCCAATCCCAGCCCACACCTGCTGTCCAACCCGGAGGCTTCTTCGCACATTTATTCTAACTCTGAAGCCAGGGTATCGCCTTCGCGCTTACGGTCGATTTGGCCACAGTGACATTAGAGCCATCAAGAGAGCAATCAAGCGACCCGGCGCCAGATGCCCACAACGGATCATCGCAACGCGCATGAATCACGCGCTGGAGCCCGGCTTTAGCGTGGCGGTCTGAACAGCTCGCTCAAGACTTACTCGGACTTCTAACTCCTCCTGGTGCAGGCATGCTTTGGATCAGCGCCCTTTTGCAAACGCGAAGAATCATGATCACAGTGTGCCAGACATAAGTCGCCGTGAAGAGGTCGCGCTGCTTCCAGGAAAGCTTGAGCATGTGTGCCGCTAACTTGGTCCATTGCCGCTTGTTGACAAATTCGGACCAAGCGAACATCGAATCATAGAACGAGATCACCGGCTGCTTTCCATCTTCGATGAGCTTGGTATTCAAATACTTGTCTAGAACGTCACGGAATTCTCGGGTCTTCAATCTATCGGAGTCATACCAATAGTTGCTACCGTGAAGCCGATATGCACTTAGACGCATATCCATGGAGTACGCGTCCGCGATAAGAAAAGAGCCGTATACGATGAAATCATCGGCCGAAACACGCACGCCCTTTTCCGGGATTGGAAAAAGCCTATCGGCTAACATTCGGTTAATGGAAATCCCCGTCGTCGGCCCACCGAGGTACTCAAGAAAACGGTAGCGCTTGGCGGAGTTGTAGAGATTCATTGGAGATTGGTGCAGCCGGCGCGCTAAAAAAGATGCAGGAAGATCATCGCCAGCCAGATTTTTCACTGCCACGCCGTGATGCAGAAGTGTCGGCTTTGAATTCATCCCATGTGTGCAGAAAAAATCGATGACTTGCGCAACTTTGTCCGGATAAAAATAATCATCGGAATCCAAAAAGCATAGAACATCGCCACGGCTCGCCGATACGCCAGCGTTTAGTGCTGATGCTTGGCCGCCGTTTTCCTTAAGGACCGAAACGACTCGATCGCCATAGCTGGCAATGATCTCTCGCGACCCATCACTGGAGCCATCATCCACCACTACAATTTCTATCAGCGAATAGGTCTGATTGAGGGCGCTTTCGATGGCTTCCTTCAAGAAGCAGGCATAGTTGTAGTTGTTGATGACAATGCTCACTAGAGGGGTATGCATGCTTGCCAACCTCATCATGCGATCGGATGATCGGGCTTGCTCGGTTCAACAATCCGCCCTGGCCGAGATTGTCCGCCGACGCGGCGCCTTAATTTTCTCAAAGATCGCGTAGCCATCACGCAATCCTCCGAGGTTGCAGTCCACTGTCACGAAGTCGGGATCCCTGACTAGCTGATGGTAATTCATGTGATTATACGAGCCGTTTATATCATCCAGCAGGATATGCGTGGCGTTATGAAGCTCTTTTCTCAATTGGGCGCACGGAGCAAGTTGCTTGAATTTCGAGCCATCGATCACCACCACTTCAAATCCGTTCAAGCCGTGATCTTTCTTAATCTGTGTGGCTGTCATCTGTAGTTGTCCGACAAGCTCGTCTTCGGAACAGATGGCAATCCCGTAGCAGTTCACGCGTCCATGGTCCGCGAAAGCTTTCTCTAGGCAGGAAAGTTCGTTCTCCAAACTGCTTATGCAGAACACCGTGGGTTTGTTCTCGTTTTCCATCACACCCGAGAGAAAAGCCTCAGTGATTCCGTCACCTTTCGCTGCGCCCATTAGCAGTGCTGTCTGGAATGGTTTTTCCCGTGCCAGTTTTCGAACCTCTCGAAGGAATTCATCATTCCGCATTTCTGAAAGCTGGTAAGGCAAAAAGTACCCGTACCTTCTTTCCAGGCGATGCATGAGATCGCCAACCCCTCGTCTGATGCGTGTGCGCACTCTTTGTCTCAGGCTGGAATTCTTGGAAGATACGGGAAGCAACTCGATCGGCGAGTGTTTCCGAATGCCTCGGTTCCGATTCGCCGGAGCATCGTTCCGAGGAGCAGAGAGACCGCCACCCCCTTGGCGAAGCGAACGCAATTCCATCAGCTCCGCGGAGAACTCAGGCTGTTTGCATGCCCTGAGAATGATGCAAAGCTGCTCGATCCAATCTTTGAGAGTTCGTTGCGGCATTTGGTGAATACTGCAGCGATAAACTCCATTGCCAGGCAAGGGGGCGATCGTACCGCGAGTTGTCAGGGCTTCGACGGCCCATCGAGCATGATCAAGTTCTGGGTGACGAAGAGCAGGGAACTGGCTAGCACGCTGGCTGGCCTCATTCAGCTTTCCCAGACAGAGGAGCGAGACAATTAAATACGCCCACTCAACAGGATCAGGGTCGGCCGCTTTGTATTCAACGGCGATATAGCGGACCAATTCGGTGATCTGGGCATAGGCAGCTTTGGCATCACCGAGGTAGAGGTTTGAGAGCGCCAATCTAAGGTTCGGCTCTGGCATCCAGGGGATGTAATTTGAGGATCGCCGGTACAAAGCGCCAGCACCCGGATAGTCGCCGGCCCATAGCGCTGCATCTCCCTGTTGGAGCAGCGTTAGATGTATTCCCTGGCCCGTCGGATGATTACTGCGGCCCGATGATCCGTCCGTGACTATTAACCGCCCGAAGGGATTCTCCTGGACGATCTTTTCGCCTGCCCGGAGCTTCTTGTTGAGATGGAACCATTGGAGGATTTGATCGCGCTGCCGCAAAGTATGATGAGCGTGAGCGAATTCATAACCAGCTTGAATAATTCCGACCAGTTCTTCCTCGTGCTCCAACAGATAGGCGAGCTTGTCGAGCACGGTCGTTTCGTCGGCAAAGACACAGTTGTGCATGTCGACGAAGCCTGCGCTTTCGAGTGCCGCAGATTGCTCGGTAATGAGGCAAGCTTTGCAGCCAGGAATTTCGAAATGCTTGCGGAGAACATCCTTTGCGACCGTTCCGCAGGTTGGTACAAACCAGGAGGCATTGATGGCGCGCGCATAGGTCTCCCCGTACATCATCCGGCCAGCGCGAGGACGCCTGACGTATCCGTGGTGAGGACTCAGCAGCGAAGGGTAATGGTCCGCCACGATTCCTTCGATTTTGCGCCTCCAAGGATATAACGTGCTCATGGCGCCGGTAAAGAAAGCCGGAATCACTTTGGCTTGGCCGTAATCTCGGTACACATCGGGGTCGATGAAATTTGGCCAGACAAATAGCTTGTCGGCTAGTTCAGGGGTGTGTTCGGCTGCGGTAGTGCAGATAGAGAACGCGGTGTCGATAGCCATATGTTCCATATCGGAAAGAAAGCCGGCCCGGGCGTCGCACCACGCGTCGGCATTGAAAAAAGCGAGCTTGGGTATGTCACGGCACGTACGCGCATTCGCTATCTCTGGTCTCCGAGTGTTCAGGAGCTCGGCGCCACTGAGCATTTCAAAGAGCGCAAGGTCCGGCTCGTATTGGTCGCAGACGCGGCGGTAATCGCAATCTTCCTGGATAACGACGACGTCGAAGAATTCTGACAGGCATTTCACCTGCTGCAGTCGATGCATGACCAGAAATTCGGGTAGCTCCTTGCCATGCCGGCACTGGAAGAACAGAAGCTTCGGCTTCGAAGGATCGTGGTTCATGATCACACCGGGCCTGGGAGACGCAACAAGTATGGTACGGCGATGATCCCGAGGTTCAGTCTTGACGAGCTTTGCAATTGCTTCCAAATCCAGACGGGTACGCCGGCAAGTCGGTCATTTAAACTCAAATATTACATCCAGCGCCAAAGCGTCACGCTGCGGCGGCCCCCTTTGTCTCGGCAGTAACGGCATGCCGGGTTCAACTGAACACGCTCAGCGCGCAGCCGAAGGTGCATTTCCAGCAAGCCGAGCGATCCAGGCCGCGCGCGTCAATTACTGCGGGTGCGAGGCCGAATATCGCCCAGCAGCGCCGTTGAGCTCTCTCAATGCCGTACGGACTTGTTGAGACGCTGCTGTGATCTGAGCATTTGGTTGAACCTCACCTACCTCGTTCCTGTTGTCCTCTCGAAAGAAGTCGACCGTCGATTTAAGGCCATCAGCCAGCTTAATCTTGGGCTCCCATCCAAGCTCTGCTTTCGCCAATGAAATATCCGGCCGGCGTTGCCTTGGGTCGTCCCGAGGCAAGGCCATATTAACCAGCTTCGACGACGATTCAGTCTCCTTCAGAATGAGTTCGGCAAGCTCGCGAATGGTGAATTCGACTGGATTGCCCAGATTGACCGGCCCGGTAAAGGAACTCGGAGTTTCCATCAGACGCACGAGGCCTTCGATGAGATCGCTGACGAAACAAAATGAGCGGGTTTGATTGCCGTCGCCGAACAGAGTGATGGGCTCGCCGGCCAACGCCTGAATGATGAAATTCGAGACTACGCGGCCGTCGGCGCGGTGCATGCGAGGTCCGTAGGTGTTGAAGATCCGCGCTACCTTGATTTCAACGCCGGCCTGGCGATGGTAATCAAAGAATAGCGTTTCGGCGCACCGTTTGCCCTCATCGTAACAGGAGCGGGGTCCGATTGGATTGACGTGACCCCAGTAGTGCTCGGTCTGCGGATGAACCGCGGGGTCACCGTATACTTCGCTGGTAGATGCCTGCAGTATGCGGCACTTCAAGCGTTTGGCGAGGCCGAGCATGTTGATTGCGCCATGCACCGATGTTTTTGTCGTCTGCACCGGATCGTGCTGATACTGAATGGGTGAGGCGGGACAGGCGAGGTTATAAATTTGATCCACTTCAACGAAAAGCGGAAAGGTCACGTCGTGGCGTAGAAATTCGAAGCGAGGATTCGTGAGAAGGTGCTCGTTATTGCGTTTCGTGCCCGTGAATAGGTTATCGACGCACAGGACTTCATGTCCGTCGGACAACAGCCGGTCAATAAGATGCGAACCGAGAAAGCCGGCCCCCCCCGTCACTAGAATGCGTTTTCGGCTAGCATAAGCTCTTGCCATCTTGGTCTCCCTGCCACCCGCATGCAAAAAATCCACGGTCCCTATCGCAGGGGGATTCATGCGTCAAAGCTTCGCGGTCGCAATTAATCCGCGTTAATAATACCCTCTTTTATCTTGCAAGCCAAGATTAAATGCAAGGAGATTAATTGACATTAGTAAATACGGGAGGAAAGCTGGAACTGAAGGACAAATTTTCGCCAGACCAACCCAATCCAGTCGATGACGTGATCGCGGGCCGCCTTGAGCGCGCGGTTGGTTCCGTGGCCGGCCACGCTCTCTTTGAGGAACGCTTTTTGGCGCATTGTAGCGTCGGCCATTGCCAAGCAGCCAACGTGGGCACGTCGTTGGATCTGGCACTGCTCGCGGCTGCATGAAGCCCGGCGCTTCCTTGAATTCATCAAGCGCGCCGATTTGAGCTGCTTCAGCTGCGCGCGGCCGCCCGCTCGGGGCCACCGAGCCCTAAGCGGCGGTCAGCAGGAAAGCGACCTGATCTCCCTGTTGTTCGATATTTAGCTTTGCCGCTCGTTTGGCAAACCTTCTCAACTCATGGCGGCTAAACACATCGTTTGGCCCGGATGATGCGAGCGGCTTGGATTTCCTGTACATTTCGCTTCCCCAGAACTGAAACGCAGTAGAATCGTCGACCGATTGTCTAACAGACAGGCCGCAGCGCTCCGCCAATGCGTTCATTCCCTTGCGAGATGGAATCACCAAGTGGCGCGGCGCATCCAGTTGCACCCAGTTCGAGCCGTACTCCATCCATGCATGCGAGGACGAAGTTGGGATGCGAACCAGAATGCGTCCGCGGGGCGCAAGTAGCCTTTTTGCAGCGCTAAGACTCTGGTGCGGATCGGGGACGTGCTCCAACGAGTGATTGAACATGATGAAATCAAACTCGCCGGACAACTTCCGAAGATCGGATTTGTGAATCGTCACGGCACCCGATGTTGGCTCGGAAATGTAGGGGTCAACTCCGGTAAGGCTCTTGAACCCTGCCGCAGACATTCTATGAAGAAGTTTCCCAGAGCCGCAGCCGACGTCCAGCACCCGAGAGCTAGGATCAATTCCAAAGTCTCCGATGACCCCAATGATGGGATCGTACCTCACAAAGGACGCCACGGCTCCCAATATGCTTTTGGTGCCGAGTGCGTGAGCGTCCCTGATCGCGGTAACCCGTGAATTTCGCCGAACGTCGGCGAATGAATAGTACCCATCGGGGTAAAAGCGACTCTCGTCTACTACATCCGACAGGCGCTGGATCGTCCCACAATCAATACATTCTTGGTACTCAAACCGCTCTCTTGTGCCGAACATCATCTCGATAAATTGGTGGCAGCGATGTTCGCCATCTGACAAGCATGTTTTACAAATCATCTGAATTGCCTAGCCACAGCAGGGGATCGAAATCAGGCTCCGCCGGCGCCGGAGAAGCCGTAACGGGTGTAGTGGTTTTCGTCGCAAGTCGTCGCGGCAAATTGACGGGTTCGCTGATACCGCCTCCTTCGATCTGATCGCTCTGCCCGGCCCCCTGATCGGAGCAGGGCTCTGTCACCTTGCAGTCTGAATATATTGAACCGGAGTGGCGTTGTCTAAATTAAATCGTGGTTATTTGATCGGCTTCCTCGGCCAAATGAAATTCGGGGCGCCGCGTTGGCACCTCCCGCGCCGCCGTGCTCTGAAACTATTCCGCACGGCAGCACTGCACTTCGCCTCAGAACGGATAGGACCTATCATCCGTGGCGGCGGTGGCAGAAAGCGCGACTGCGTGGGCGCGGACACTTACGATCTAGTGGCGTGGATGTCGTACCACGATCCGCGAATGAGGTTTGGTAGAGCGCAACGCCTGGCCAAGCCGGCCAGGCGATCACGCGCCATCACGCGCGCGTAGCTGGCGATAAATCCAGGTGGCGAGAGCCAGCGACCCGGCAGCTCGAGCCCGAAGAGCCCCGCAGCGTCAGGAGCTATCCCGCAGTCCGCGTGCAGGCCCTCACGAGCAGGGAAGGGCTGCTCTTGTTGCTGCACGGTCTTCTGATCGACCAGCTGAAATCGCCGATAGCCCAGACGTGTCAGGAGCGACAGCTCGGATCGGAGGGCTGCTATGGTCTTGCGGTCAGTCTCGAACGAGACGAAGTCGGGGCGATCCGGTTCGGACAGCAGACTTTCCAGGCACAGCATGTCGGCGCCCTCGATATCGATTTTGAGGTAACGAGGTACGCCGTAGTCCCGCAGGAGAGAGTTGAACGTCACGGAGGGGACGACAATCCTGGAGAAATTCGCGCTATCGCGCTCTGCGATCTCCGGGCATATTGTGCCCCATATACTATGCGCGGAATTAACGAAGAACTCGACCTCTCCGGCAACGCCGGCGATAGCCTTTTCGACGAGTACGAACTGGCCAGTAGCCATCTCGTGAAAGAATGTATGGCGTAATTCACGGCATAACGCGGGGTTGGCCTCTACAGCGACGACGCGAAAGCCCTTCCGTAGATAGAAGCGCGAGTCCTCGCCGCGATGGCATCCAACGTCGAAAATCAGATTCCACTCAGGCACGAGGTGCTCCCATTCCTTGAGCCCGACCCCTGCCATCGGGATTGAATCAATACCGAGGTCTTTCCGGCTTTTTGGTTTCTCCGGATCGGAGATGATAGCGACGGAAGCTGGAACGGAGCCCGCGGCATCGCACGGCGCCAGCTCCCAGGCAAAGACGAACTCAGATGGTGTCCTCCATTCGGGCGGTAAGTGCGTCGTCTGGCGTTGCATTGGGCCCGCCAATGTTCGGGCACGGCGCGGCCTTCGGCCAGCGACCTAAATCAAAGATCCAAAGTAATCACGAGAGCTCTAAATTGGGGCCATTCGGCGAGGGCTGTCAGGTGTCGCGGCAAGCTGACGGTCCTCGACAAGGGAGCAATAGGCTATTCGCTTCTACCTTTCCATTAAACATGCAGGCAATATATATCCACTTGGAATTGCTGCAAGCGAAAATTAAATAGAATTGGGTTGATATTAAATCTTAGCATATTTATTGTCAGGGGAAAGAGGGGCCCTTCGATTTTCAATTGGAAGCTCCCGTCTTCTCTGGCGTGCCAGGCGAGGTGTGTGTGTGTGCCGCGGGCAACGCCTCCGAGTTCTATCATCGATGCAGTCAGAGCCGTCAGCCGCCGGCCGACTGACCCAGGAGTTCGCATGACGTACCAGGCACATTTGCCCAAAACTGGTCGGGTAGCAGAAGGTCCGCTCGTCACTGTCGTGATGTGCGTTTACAATGCAGGCGAATATCTGCGTCCTTCGCTGTTGAGCATAATTGATCAGACATACAAAAATCTGGATATCCTCATTATCGACGATGGCAGCACGGACGGCTGTTTCAACTCAGTGCAGGATTTGCTGGCAGACAAACGTATTCGGGTGATCCATCAAGCGAATTCAACGAAGCCTGTGGCTATCAATCGAGCGCTCGATCGGGTCCGCGGTGAGTTTTATGCAATTCAAGATGCGGATGACATCAGTCATCCAACGCGAATTGAGAGGCAGGTTGGCGCGCTGCTCAACAAGCCGCACTTGGCTGCCGTATTCTGCGGCAACGAGCTGATCATTGACGGGAAATTCATGGCCCCCGTGTTTGCGCCCAAAAACGAGGACGAGTGCCAGTCCGAGATCAATGCCTTTCAAATGCCTGCCCTTGATCCGACAGGAATGTTTCGGATGTCATTGGTCGGCCATATGCGGTTCGAGCCTTCATTGCAGGTCGCCGAGACCTGCGATTACATATGGAGAATTGGAGAAGTGCATTCAATGATCGTGTTGGGCGAGTGCCTATACGCGTATCGCATTCTTCCCAATTCTCTCACGCGACGTGCGCCTGCGTGGCGCAGGCAATTTGAGGTCGAAGCATTCAGGCGTGCGTGCGAGCGGCGGGGTTTATGGTTCGAGCCAGAATGCAGCCACAAGTCTGATAACAGTTTACAGGATAACAACATCGCCGCCCATTTCATCAGGAGCGTACTGGAGTGGCGTCGGTCAAACCGTCGTTTGTCTGCCTTGAGGACGGGTTTGCAATGTGCCTGTCTACATCCGGCGGATCCGCACTATTACAAGGCGCTGGTCTACGCGCTTATTTCACCCAGCGTAGTGAACCGTCTACGTCGTTACTTCCTGGCGACTCCTTTTGCCACGACCAAATGAAACGCTTCCCGGCACGTACCGGTCCCGTCATGCGACGCCTCGATTGTGAGCGCAGCTCCTTTAACGAAATGTCCTAGGCACTAGAGGTATTCACGTTGAGCCGCAAAAGCTTGGAACTGGATCCGGGTCTGCAACTTGCCTATCTGCAGGACCAGCAGCTAAGCCCGGTCGGGCGTGCGGCAGGCGGCTCGCTCTCAGGTACCGAACTATTTCTGAAGCTATTGCTGGTTACGATCTTCTTGCCCGAGGGCCTGTCCTTCTTCATCGGAGATTTTCGCCTCTCCGTCGCTCGAGTGCTGATTTTCGGTGCATCCATCGCGGCGATATCGCAGCTGTCCCAGCGCGCAGGCAAGCGCGCTGTGGTCTGCGTCCCATCAGACATTCTGGCCCTAGCCGCGGGCGCCTGGATGATGTTGGCTGCAACCGCAATAGATGGTCTGACGGGACTTAAAGGGTCGGGAATCGAGGCGATTACATTCACCGGCGCATATCTGACTTTCCGGTATCTTCTCGGCCCTCTCGATAGTTCCGTGCGACTCGCGCGCTTCTCGTGCAAGCTGATGATTGTGGTCGTCGGTATCGCTCTTCTCGACCCCTTGAATGATCAACTGTTCACCTATGAGTTCACCAAAGGCATTACCGGTTATGTGAAACAAGGTTATGAAGACGCATTGCTTCAGCGGGCCGAGACCTTCTTCCGGGACGGATCCGTTCGCGCAATGGGTCCGCTGGAGCATTCGATATTGTTCGGTGCTCTTTGCGTTTGGTTCGGGGCCCTTGCCTTCACTACGTTCAAGGCCCGGGCATTCGGCTGCTTTGTTGCAGGCATTGCGTTCATCGGCGTGTATTATTCGCAGGCGAAGGGTCCGATGCTGGGTTACATTATCGGATTCGGACTGGCAATTTTCTATGCTGCAACCCCACGCTTCACCGCTCGATGGAAGTTAGTCGGACTGTTGGTGACTGCCGTACTCCTTACCGTTTTCATTTTTTCTGCCAGCCCAGTGGCAACGCTGGTACGCCTTAGCGGAGTAAGTCCGGAGTCGGCCTGGGCCCGTCAAGCGATCTGGGACACGGGGATTCCCGTCGTACTCGGTTCGCCGGTCTTCGGGATAGGTCTGAACGGCGACTGGAATTGGCAGGCTAACGGTGCGCTTGTAAGTGGCAGCGTGGATGCCTTCTGGCTTGCCACGGCGATGACGTATGGAATTCCCGGAAGCGCATTAATCCTCATGACGATTGTGGGCTCATGCTGGCTTGGTTCGATTGATAGGTCGCATTACCTCAGTCCCGAAGAACGGCGGCTCGCGGTGGCGCTCGGAATTGTCATGACCGTTTTCGTTTTTCTAGGATTCATCGTGCACTATTGGGGTACCTGTTGGATCCTGATCGCTGTCTTTGCCGGGATGCGGGCGAACCTCGCGGAATCCGCGATACTGCGCGAGAGAGCCGCGCGTGCTGCGGAAAACCGGGGCGTGATTGGATTTTCCGGAGGGATTTGACTGCGAGATTCCATCTGCTGTTTGTCTCTTGTGTAAGGGAATGAAATGAATCAGTGCCACATCTCCGGCAGCCAAGCAGAGCGGCGGATCGCCTTCGTCACGATCGGCGATGCAAGCGAGGTCAAGTTCTGGTCCGGCACTCCATTTCACATGTCGAAATCGCTCGCACACGAGGGTCATGAGGTCGTCCATATCGGTCCCCTGAGCGCACCGAGCCTGCCTCTTTACAAGACCTACTCCAGAGTGTGCCGGACGTTTCGCAGGCGGAGCCTCTCCCCGTTTCACGCACGTCCTGTGGTTGCACAATATGCAGCGGACGCAGCCCGAAAAATCCGCGCCGTCGCTCCCGATGTCGTCTTCGCGCCCGCCGGGTCCACATTCGCCTGGAGTGTGCCTGAGGGGGTTCCCCTCGTCTATGCGTCCGACGCGACCTTTCGGCTGGTTGACAATTACCATCCCAACTATCGGAACCTGTCACGCAACGCGCGAGAGACTGCCGAACGCCTGGAACGTAAAACAATCGCGCGCGCCGATATGGTCCTCTATCCCTCGGAATGGGCGGCCGAATCTGCGGTTAGGGACTACGGCGCCGACCGTGCGCGGGTGCATGTCATTCCTTGGGGCGCCAACCTCGAAGAAACGCCTGGTCGTGCCTCTGTGCTCGGTCGCCGCAAGCCGGGTCCGTGCCGGCTCCTCTTCATCGGTGCCAACTGGCAAGAGAAGGGTGCGGATATCGCAGTGGGGACTGTCACCGAACTAAGGGGCAGGGGCATAGAGGCGGAATTGGTGATCTGCGGATGCACGCCGCCCAAGCCTTTCGCCCAGGATGGCGTTACGATCATCCCTTTCCTCGACAAGAATGATCGTGAACAGCGCAACCGGCTGGATCAGCTCTATCGCGACGCGGATTTCTTTCTGTTGCCGACCCGGGCAGATTGCTACGGCATCGTGTTTTGCGAAGCGGCGGCCCATGGCGTACCGAGTGTTGCGCCGGCCACTGGCGGCGTCTCCTGCGCGATCCGCGACGAAGAGACCGGCATCCTGTTGCCGCCGAATGCGACGAAGGTGGACTATGCGGCCGCCATCTCCGAGACATTTGCGAACCCGGACCGGCTGGCACGCCTTCGACGATCGAGCCGCGATGCTTTCGAGTCCCGATTGAACTGGCAGGTCTGGGCTCGGCGTGTCTCAGATCTGATACAAACGCTATGATCGTCTTGAACTATCACGAACTGGTGGAAGCATCGCCCTCGAATGCGTGGTGCCTAACGCATGAAACATTCGATGCACATCTCTCGCTGTGTGGGGATAGGCTGGTCTCGCCTCAGAGCTTTCTGAAACAATGCGCTGATCCGAAAGCCAGCCGTACCGATGAGGTCCTGCTGACCTTCGACGATGGATTTATTTCGGACTACACGCATGTCTATGCCCGTTACGTGACGACCGGTCGGATCCCAGGTTTCATGTCCTTTATTCCGGTGGATTTTGTGGGCTCGCAGGGACGTCTGAGTTGGGAGATGATTGAGGAACTTGACAGGAACGGCGTTACGATCGGCTCACATGGCATGGCCCATGTCGATTTGACCACTGTCTCGGATGTCGAGCTCGGTCGCGAGGTCACAGTGTCGAAGTCGATGCTCGAGGATCGCCTTGGGCAAGAGGTTACTCTTTTCGCTTTCCCATACGGGCGCTTTTCCCGACGGGCTTGGGACGCGGCTCTAAACGCCGGTTACACGCACCTCTTTACAATCCAGCTTGGGCATCATCGCGGATTTGAACCCTTTCTCTATTCCCGCCTCTGTCTGACGGACAATATGGACGTGGAGTACATGCGCCAGCATTTGCTCGACCCGGATGCAATGCGCGGCTTTGTCTGGAGGATCAGCACCAAACTCGGGCTCTATCGCCAACTGATGCACTGGCGGTGTCGATAGCGCTTTGCGCGGCACCTAAGGCGGCCGCGGGATAGGGTTTCCGAGGACGAGCCTATCGCCCTCCCAATTCGCCCAACGCACATTCTCCCATTGCGCGATGTTGATTCGCAGTCCCTTGACCACGTCGAACAGGAATGGCCGGTAGCGGAAGGAACCACGCACGAAGTAGACGTTCTTCAGACTCACGGAGGAGCCTCCGTCTGCCGGGATACGGAGTCCGAAACTGCCGCCGTCGAACAATACGTTCTCGAAGACGTGCGAGCCTCTCCAACCGTCGGACGAGAAGTAGCCTGCGGTCGTGACGCCGGCCATCTTGAACGTCGAGTTTTTGACGGTGACTGTGCCCGTAGAACCCGGAGCATAGCACTGCACCCCGTCGGCATGATCACCTTCGACCCCTGTGGCCTCGATATAGACCCAACTCATATTGATATCGCCGCTGATGCAGCGAACGCCCTCTCGTGATCGGATGCGGACCCGCGTGAGGTTACAGGACCCCTTGCAGACAACTGTCGAATCCCCTGAGTTCTCAACGATCGAGAGGTCCGTTCCGGACGCGTCCGGCGGCAAGATGATACCGCTCGTGCCGTTTTTGACGTTGGCGTACATGGGATCGTTGAAGCTCAACGGAACGCCGACCGAACTCTGCACCGGGTCAGGCGCGGCATGGGCTACAGGGTCAAGGAGCGGAGGAGGATCGCCGGCTAAACGCACCGTTGTTGCTATCCGATCGCCGCTGGAGCGCATCTCGAACATTTGGCCCGGAGCCACCAACGCATGATCACTGCAAGCCTCCGGCGCCTGGTCATCCCGCAGCAGGCTCGAGAGGGCGGCGTCCGCGGAACCACGGCACGTCCATTCTGCAGCCTCAATGCGCGTCGAGGTGACGGTCGGTTGGGCAATAACGGCCCCCGTCAGCAACAGGGTCCGCGTCATCAGATAGCGCATGGAACCTCCTAGCGCGGTTTGCGCGCGTTGAATCTGCAATCTCGGTCGGTCGAGCCGTCATTGCGCTTCGCCATTCGAGCGTGCCTGCTCGGATGAATTGAATGCCTCGCCGGGGCCATTTCCGGCGAGATTATATTTGAGGCAGGAACTGCTTGCGATTTTTCCTGCCCGCCTTTGGCTAATAACCATAATACGCACTTGGCCTGTTTATTCTTGAGTTCCAATAGTTTGGGACTTGCAATAACCGGTGTTCGCATGACATCTCGTTGCTGAGCCGGAGAGTTGAAAATGGCTGGAATTCATTGTAGCATTTAATTTGAATATATTTAATTTGTTTTTGATTGAGGGGATAAGCGTTCGATGGTGCTCCGCACTTCGATTGTATTCTCCCACCAATTTTTGCCCAGAGGTAGTCTCATGCGGATCGGGCCAGCCCTCGATGCTGTACTACGGACCACAACGATCGACGAAATGCAGGCCGCCGTAGCGCAGGATGTCATAGTCGTTGGAGCTGGAGCCGCCGGCGGACTGGCAGCACTCCTGCTCGCTGAGGCCGGCTTGCGCGTGCTCGTGCTCGAGGCCGGATGGCGTCAGTCACGACGCTCTTGGGTGAGCCGTGCGACGGCAACCATGACGCGAAAGCTCGCCGACCCCGCCACACTTCGCTTGCTTCCTCCCAAGGCCGCTCCCTTGGGGAAGATCGCCTTGAGGAGTGTCGGTTTGGTACGTCAACCCGTCCAATCTCGCTGCAGTATTTGGGGCCGCGCGCCGGAAGCTTTTGTAGATGACCGTGATTGCCCGTATGCGACGCCGCGAGACCAGCCTTTTGTGTGGATACGTGCGCGAACGCTCGGCGGACGGGTGGGGCTTCCAGGGCATGGCCGGCAATACTATCGCCTGAGTTCCTCGGATCTGGCGCCCTGTGACGGATTGAGCGCGCCTTGGCCCATCGAGCCAGGTGAGTTGGACCCCTGGTATTCGATGGTCGAGCGGCGGCTTGGGCTTGCCGGCGCCTCCGAGGCCGTACCATGGCAGCCTGACAGTCATCTCTCGCGTGAGCTCGAACCCACGCTCAATCAATCCGCTCTCATGGCAGCGATTGGCACACGATGGCCCCACTCGCGCCCGATGCTTACACGTTTTGCGCCACCGCTGGACGCCTTGGAAGGCGCTGCTCTTACCGGGCGTCTTCGATGTCGTGAGGGGGCCATTGTAAAGCAGATCGATGTCGACCGCTCGGGTCGAGTGCGCGGCGTTTCCTGGTTCGATCAACAGAGCGGCACCGATGTGCACGCTCGCGCTCCATTGGTGTTCCTTTGCGCGTCGTCATTGGAGTCCACGCGAATACTATTGCTTTCGCGCTCGGCAAAAGGGGCTCAGGGGCTCGGTGCAACGTCGAATGCGCTGGGGCGCAACTTGATGGACCATATCGTAATAACCGGGTGGGGTGGGGGAGAGCCACTGAAGCCAAGCCCAGTTCTTGAAGATGGATGCGCGGTCTACCTTCCGCGCTTCGATGCTCGCGACAAGTCTGCACCGCGCGGCGGCCGAGGTTTTGGCGTGCAATTGTATCAGTTTGCGGGCGGGAACGGGCGCTCCCATTTCACGGCAGTCAGTTTCGGCGAAATGCTGCCTCGCGCCGAAAATCGTGTAACGCTGCATCCCACACGGCGAGACAAATGGGGAATTCCCATTTTGAATATCGACTGTCGTCATAGCGAAGCAGATTTGGCGCTTGCCCGCGATCAGGCTGCAGCTGTACGCGAGATCGCCGCCGCCGCTGGCGTGACGCTCAGCCGCGTCAATAGCAAGCCGGGCCCACCAGGCTCTGGAATTCATGAGTGCGGGACGGCCCGGATGGGCACGGATCCCGCGACCTCTGTCCTCGATCCAAATAACCAATGCTGGGACGCGCAGGGATTGTACGTCACAGATGGTGCCTGTTTCCCGTCACAGGGGACGCAAAATCCCACCTTGACCATTCTCGCTCTGACAGCGCGCGCATGTCATCACGCCGTGACCGCGGTCACCCAAACAAAGCGAGAAGCCGCATTCAGGTAGCCGGAGACACCACGTCATGGCGGTTGCTATGGTCAAGCCATTCCGAGAAATCCTTCCACGAAACATGCTCCCGCTGGGTTTTGGATCCGGTGCATTGTTGAGCAAGCGACGGACCCGTCGTGACGCACTCAGGTTGCTCGAAACAGCGATGGATTGTGGTGTTACGTATTTTGATACTGCCCGAATGTATGGTGCCGGTCGCGCAGAGAGCATTTTGGGAGAGTTGACCGCGCAAAAGCGGGATCGCCTGGTTTTGGCAAGCAAGGCGGGCATCCTCCCACAAAGTCGAGCGCTTCATGTACGCGCAATGGGCCGCGGCATTCGGTTTTTGCACAAGGTTGCGCCAAATCTAAAGTACCACGTGCCGGTGCCGTCAACTTCGATCCCGCGTTTCGGAGCCTTTGGACCTGTGGAATTCCGAAACAGTGTCGAGAAAAGCCTCAAGGAGTTGCGCACTGATTACCTGGACATTCTATTGTTGCACGAGTGCACCGCCGCCGATCTAGAGGAAACAGACCTGCTACATTATCTCCATGATCTCAAGAGCGCGGGAAAGATTCGCGCCTTTGGCATTGCCACTGGCATAGACGAGACGATGTCCATCCTTGAAAGGCACGCAGGGTTGTTGGACGTTGTACAGATCCCGAGCGCCATCTGGAATATGAACGTTAGAAAACTTCCGGCAACAGACGGTCTTGTGATTACACACTCATCGCTCACCAGTCGATTTGACATCCTGCTCAATCGCTTGCTGTCGGATGAACGAATGGCAGCTGAATGGCAGTCGCTCACGCAGGTAGACCCACGTGACTCCAAAAAATTGGCTCATCTACTTCTGGCGCACGCGCTGAAAGCAAATTCAAACGGAATCGTCATCTTTTTCTCGTCCAGTCCAGCGAATGTCGTGGCAAACGTCAAATCGGTCAGTAGCCCGGTTATCGATGAGAAACAAATCGCGGGCTTGAACGCATTGTTGGCACGAAAGCACGTTGCTGACTTTTTTGAATCGAGCTTCCGAGGGCTGAATTTCTGACACGTGCGGACTGGCGACGATATCCTCGGAGCAAATCGGCGTGCACTCGTGCTGGGCGGCAGGCTGGAAGCGGCCGGTGCGAACGACTTTCGCACCGGTGTGGGCAACATTGATCGCGCAGTGCTGGAGGCCGCTGGAATTGCGCAGCCTGTCTTTTGAACCGGGGTGGCGGTTGAACTCGGCGCTACCGCGCAGCCGGCTCCAATTTTCTCGACACCTGAGTTAAACTTGCTCATCGAGCCAAATTCCGCTTCGGTGTCGTCCATCCCGGCAGCGAGTCGAGTCCGATATGTTCACATTTCGCGATCATCGCTCTTTTCTGGCTGATTCAGGGCTCGCCAACGGTCGAGTTTTGCCGACGACGCGACGCGCATCTTCTCTCCCTCCTCATCGTACAAGAACGACAGAAAAGCATAGCGACGATTGCTCGAAACCGGCGTGACCTCGTGCAGTAACGAACACGAAAATACGATGGCCTCGCCTATCGCTGCGCGGTAGGTCTTGCGGCCATATTCTGGGAAGACCAGATCGCCGCCGCCGTAACCGTCATTGAGGTTAATGGTCAGCGCGAACCGGCGATGCGCAGCGACCGCTACGGTATTGTCTCGGTGTGGCCGAAAATGCCCGCCGGTCTTCGCATCATAACAACCAACGAGCCAACGCTCGATGCGTGTGGTTCTGAATTGAAAGGCACGGAAAACCAATGGCAACAGGCGGGTCGCCAGCAACTCTCTGCAACGGATGACCGCCGGCTCGTCCGCTACGTAATAGTCCAACCGCTTGCGGAATTCCGGATTGAAGTGTTTGAGGGCCTCGCCTTTGCGCTCGATGGCACCGATCTCGCGCCCGCCCGCTTCGTCGTAGAGATTGATCAGGCGCTCGCATAACGGACGGTCGAAAATCTGCGGCACGATCAGCACCGGCGCATTGCTTTCCCAATCGTTGTTCGTCAGGAGCGATGTCAGCGTTGAGCGGATGTGGGCGGCAAAGACGCTGGGATCGTTCAGCGCTACGACGTCAATGACCTGCATTGCCGGGCTGAGGATGAACGCTACCGGTTGCACCGGCGGGGTTAGTCCGTAGCGCTGCGTGCCGTCGCCCTGCCCATCCAAAAGATAGAGATGTCCCGCACGACTTCGCGGCAAGGCGCCTTCGCTGAAATCCTCGCGGCGGTTGCCCACTGCGATACAGAGCGCGCGATCTCCGTCGAAAAGCGGGCAGCGTTCAATCTGGGCCAAGGCTTCGACAATGGGCGGGGCTGCTTGGCCGAAGAAGAACAGCACGAGATAGCGGCCGCCAAGTTCATCGAAGTGAACCATCTCGCCGGCATCTTTCGCGGCCAGGAACCACGGCGCAGGTTCACCGATGCCGATCACTTCCCGCCTCCCAGGACATGACGACCCAATTTGTCGAGTAGCTGCGGAGTTACATAGAGAGTGGTCATTGTCCTGGTTCCTGAAATTCGACGGGCGGATCGCGTTCGCCCCACCCGCGAGGCGCTGCGAACGCCGCGCAACGCCTAGAGCACGTGCCGGTGCCGGCTCTTCCGAGACGGCCGAAGTGATGTTCGCGAATATGGCCCTCTCAAGGCGCGCGGGGCCAAGTGATAGATAATGATTACGAAGAACCGCATTATGCTAGTTAATAGCAAGGCGCGTTGCGCTAGTTAATAGGAATATCGTCGACGACAAAATGCGTCCGCCATTGTCGCATAATTGCGCTGGCGCGGGATGGTCAGGCAGCAAGCGAGAAGTCTAACCAGCGAGCATCCGGTCGGCCAAAAACAGAGCGATCCGCTTATAGGCTGCCGCACCCAGGACTTCCCATTTGTCGAAAGCGGCAATCCGAAAGGCCGCCACTTGCTTCAATCGCAATCCATGGCGGCTCCAGCTTATGGCCTTATCTCCGGTGTCTGATTGGCGGCCGTCGCGCGAGGGCCAGCGTATTTTAGCGTTGCTATAAGGAAACTCGGCAAATAGGATTATTTGCCGAAATGTCGGGCTCGTCTCTCAGGGGTAGCGGTCATAGAGTCGGGTCGCGTGAACGGATCGCGTTTCTCCGATGCAAGGGGGCTCGGACAAGGGCGGCCGTCCTCGTTTGTGGATCGCGCTTGCGGTCCGGGATGGGGTCTCGTCGGAGGCCTCGTTCGAAGGTACGCCGGCCTTTACGTGGCGGCGGTCGCTCGTCAGCGTCGACAGCAAATAAAAGGTGTCTGGGCTATGCCGACCGCTAGCGTCAAACTTGCTGTCATCATCGTCTCATACTGCAATGCCGATGATGTAGATCGTTGCTTGAAGTCGCTCGCTCGTTCGGATTGGGATCACTTTGAGGTCTTCATTTGTGAAAATGGCGGGGAAGCAGCCTACGGAAAATTACTGGCTGCGCTCGTGGGATCGGATCGAACGTTGCAACGAGCTTCCGATGCGTCGGATGTTCTTGACCGGCCACACAAGCGACTGGCCTCAGTGACGAAATGCCGATTTCAGAATCGCGCAAATGTCGTCCGAGTTGGGCTCGCGACCGAGAACCTCGGCTACGGAGGCGGTGTCAACGCGTGGCTCGAGCCATTACTCGGCGTCCCCGGTTGGGAATCAGTGCTTGTCCTCAATCCCGATACCGAAGTGGAGCGCCGCGGCCTGTCTGAATTAATTGCCAAGTCTGCGGAGGGATTCGGCATGGTTGGCGGAAGCCTGGTCTTCGACAACGCCTCTGACAAGATCATCAACTACGGACTGCATTGGTCCCGCATGACGGGCCGTGTCATCGCCATAGGAAGGAATGCGCCAGCGGGGAGCGCACCATCGGCCGATGATCTTGGCAGGATTGACGCGGTAAGCGGCGCGTGTGTTCTGGCAACGCGAGCGTTCGTCGAAGACGTCGGTCTCATGGCCGAGGACTATTTCCTCTACATGGAAGATCTGGATTGGGGGCGCCGGCGGGGAAAGCACCGCATCGGCTTCGCGAGCAAAGCTGTCATTCGCCACGTTGGAGGAACGACCATCGGCTCGGCGGTAGCCCCCGAGAAGCGCTCGCATCTCTCGATCTATCTGTCTGCCCGCAACAGCATTCTCTTTGCGCGGCGCTTTGCGGGATGGCGCTGGATCTGCCATTTCGGAGTCGGGCTGTTGTTTGCCGCCCGATATGTGCTCAAAGGCTCCTTGTCGGCCGGAAGGATCGCTTTCGCCGGTTTGCTGGACGGTGCCAAAGGCAAGTCAGGGCGGCCGGATGCCGCGCCCGGGCCACAGCAGCTCGGTTGATCGGCGCAATCCCAGTCGAGTCCTGAGCTCACGTCGGATATGGCGGGTCGCGCCGGCATGCCGACTGCCCCTCGAATTTCGTCCGGCGCCAATCGAACCGAAATCAACGGGATGATAATTTTTGAGTTTGATGGGCAAATAATCGCCGCGATAAATGTATATTATCCGAGCGCGCAGCGGACTTGTCTGGGGCTTTTTTAATCGTGCTGCTCTGCAGGAAACGCCAACTCTCGACGAGCTGTCATCCGGTGACGAATCACGGCATGATCGAGATCGGCGGTCGGGACCCAGTATTCCTTCGTATATGTTGTTCTCCCTTCGTATGCCTCCTTGAGCCAGCAGGCAGAGCGAATGCCTCAATGAATTGAAGAAATTCGCGTCGCATTAAATTCGTGCGGAGTGACTTTGACCAAGCAGCTAAGAAATCACCTCGGGCGGGCCGTCATGTCGTCGCAAAAAAGCCTCTGCCCGTCGACTAAAGAGGATCCAACGGCGCTGCGCCAGCAGTGTCGCGTGTAGGGTATCGTCGCTCGGGGGGTCGGAATTGGGCGCGTGCCAAGGGACAAACTAATCCAGGAGAAAACTAGATGGCAGCCATTCCTCTGAGCTGGAATGACCCGATGTTTAGCAACGTTACTAATCCGAGTTCGACCTACCTTCAAAATGGCGCGACGCTTTCGAATGCAAGTGTTACCGACAACAGCGGTGATGCGGCCGTCGCAGGCGTGGGCTCGTTCACCCTCGACCACGTCCGTATTGATGGAAGGGAAGGCGTCCGCATTGCGGGTAGCGGCAATATAAACATCAATAATACGTATATCGACACGACGGGAATTGGAGCCGATCACGCCGATGGGATTCAGGTCTATGATCCCGGCGGGACCGGGAATGTGACCATCACAAATACGGCAATTGTGTCCCACAACACTAGTTCTGCAACGGCTGGGATGTTCGTTGCGGATGGTTACAGTGGAAACTTCACCTTCAATAATGTGATGTTCGAGGGGGGGCCGTATGGCCTGCGTATTGCCGCGGATGCAGGAGCCGGTCACGACGACTACGTCGCCCTCAAAGACGTGTATTTCGTGGGACCATTCGAGTATAACGCGTTTCTCTTTCAAGAGGTCAATGCGAACATACACATAACGCAGTGGGAAAATGTACGCTACGCGACAATCGAGAATGGTGTGCTCGTTCCGGGCGCCCTTATCCCATCACCTTTTCCGGTTGAAGGGTCGACCGCGCCCACCACACCGACGGCACCGACGACACCGACCGCGCCGAATGCTCCGAGTATCGCGTCGTTCTCGACCGACAGCGGCGTCGCTGGCGACAAGATCACCAATGACAATACCATCGAGCTCAAGGGTGCCTCTGCTGCCGGCAGCACGGTCAAGATCTACGACGGTACCACCCAAATCGGTTCGACGACTGCGGACTCAAGCGGCAATTGGGACTACATTACGAAGGTCCTGACTGACGCCAAGCATACGCTCACCGCAACGGCGACCAACTCGTCGGGTCAGACCAGCGCGGCGTCATCTGCGTTGGCAGTCACCGTCGACACCAAGGCGCCGACCGCGCCGACCATTGCCAGCCATACCGTGAACAGCGCCAATCAGGTGGTGATGTCGGGCGGTGCCGAAGCGAGCAGCGTCGTAAAGCTGTTCGACGGCACGACCCAGATCGGGACCGCGACGACCAACAGCAGTGGCGTGTGGTCCTACACGTCCGCCGCCCTTACGGCCGGTTCGCACAGCCTCACCGCGAAGGCAATGGATGCGGCAGGCAACACCAGCGCAGCGTCCACCGTGGTCACGGCCAGCACCGGCACCTCGACGGCGCCATCCGCACCGACGTCGCCGACCACGCCGACGTCGCCAACCTCTGATAAGGTAATCGAGTCGGCCGGCGTGACGAGTCTCGTTGAGAGCGGCGGAAAATATTACCTCAACGGCAGCACCGGATCAGGCCCCTCGCTGAAGAATCACGGTGTTGATTTTGTCGACGGGTCAGATGGCACCTGGGCACCGATTGGTGCGGAGAAGACGGCGACGGGTTATCTGGTTGCCTGGAAGGAGGCGAGCACCGGTCAGTACACGGCCTGGAACACCGACAGCAACGGCAACTACGTTTCCCACGTCAGCAGCCTGACCGGCTCCACGTCGGGCGGCTCCGTGTCGGGTACGGACTCTGGCCTTAAATCGCTCGAGACCAGCTTTCACCAGGATCTGAACAGTGACGGGCAGATCGGTACCTCCAGCACGGCCACACCGACGTCGCCAACCACACCGACGTCGCCAACCTCTGATAAGGTAATCGAGTCGGCTGGCGTGACGAGTCTCGTTGAGAGCGGCGGAAAATATTACCTCAACGGCAGCACCGGATCAGGCCCCTCGCTGAAGAATCACGGTGTTGATTTTGTGGACGGGCAAGATGGCACCTGGGCGCCGATTGGTGCGGAGAAGACGGCCACGGGGTATCAGGTTGCCTGGAAGGAGGCGAGTACCGGTCAGTACACGGCCTGGAACACCGACAACAACGGCAACTACGTTTCCCATGTCAGCACCTTGACTGGCTCGACGTCGGGCGGCTCCGTGTCGGGTACGGACTCTGGCCTTAAATCGCTCGAGACCAGCTTCCATCAGGATCTGAACGGTGACGGGCAGATCGGTACTTCCACCGTGGCTGCGTCGTCCACCGTATCCGACAGCACCAGTCAGGTCGTTGCTACTTCGGGCAGTACGCTCGTTGCCTCGACAGGCAACACGACGCTAAAGGGGACGTCAGGCGATGACATCTTCGTTGGCAGCAGCCAGGCCGACACTTTCGTGTTCGGCGCGAACTTCGGCCACGACGTCATCAAGGACTTCGTTGCCCGCGGTCCTGCGCACGACACGATCGAGTTCAGCAAGAGTGTGTTCGACAGTTTTGCGAGCGTTCTCTCCCACGCGGCCCAATCAGGCCAGGACGTCGTGATCGCGACGGGGAGCGACACGCTCACGTTGAAGAACACCAAGCTGGATGCGTTGACCAGCCACGACTTCCACTTCGCGTAAGGGACGGGCCAACCACACAGAGTGGTACTCAATAACTGCCTCGGGGATCTCTTGGGGGATCTTCCGAGGCATGTTTCAAGGGCGGATGCCATGACTGACTTTGGACGGCGGGGGGTGGTCCCCCCGCCCGCGAATCTTTATCGAATTTCACTTCTGCATTTGTCAGGCCTATGGGCGGCCGGACGACAGTGGGCGGATGACGCCGAACTGCGGACAGCGCGACTGATCGGCTGGGCAAAGCGCCCGGTCGAAGCCCTGCGGCAACGGATATTCGCTGGTCGACCCCGACCGGCGGAGGACTATGACGAGTCGCTGTCAGAGATGTCGGCTTTCCTGCGGTCTTGCCGCCGGATTTTCTGGGCTCTCGCGGCCTTCAGCGGGATGAGCAATCTCCTTATGCTCACCGGCTCGTTCTTCATGCTGCAAGTCTATGATCGGGTGCTGCCCGGGCGCAGCATACCGACGCTGATCGCCTTGATGGTTCTGGCGACGGTACTTTATCTGTTTCAGGGTGGGCTGGACCTCGTCAGGAACAGGATCAGCGCCCGGGTCGGACGGTATTTCGATGAAAGGCTCAGCGTTCGCATATTCGATGCGCTTGTTCGCCTGCCTCTCAAGACCAGGGCCGATGGCGATGGCCTGCAGCCGGTGCGGGATCTCGATCAGGTCCGTAGCTTCCTGTCGAGCGGAGGGCCGACGGCACTCTTTGATCTGCCCTGGATGCCAATCTATCTCGGCGTCTGCTTCCTCTTTCACTTCTGGATTGGCGTCACTGCGCTGGCCGGCGCGCTGGTGCTGGTCGGTATCACGATGCTCACGGAAACGCGCACCCGAGGGCCGGCAAAGGCGTCCTCGCGTCTGGCCGTTTCGCGAACTGCCCTTGCGCTCGAGGGACGGCGAAATGCCGAAGTTCTGCAGGCCATGGGGATGCGGCAACAGGCGGGTTTACGTTGGCGGGACGTCAACGCGAAGTATCTCGCCGCCCATGAGCGGGCCAGCGATGTCGCAAACGGACTCGGTGGCGCCTCCAAGATTTTTCGCGCGATCTTGCAATCGCTGGTTCTTGCCGTCGGTGCTGTGCTTGTCATCAACCAGGAATCGACGGCCGGCATCATCATTGCCGGATCGATTCTCACCGCGCGGGCACTGGCGCCTGTCGAAATGGCCATTGCGAACTGGAAAGGATTCGTCGCTGCGCGGCAATCGGGGCAACGGCTCGATCACTTGCTGAAGCTTCTGCCTAGCGAGGAGGAGCGGTTGGCATTGCCCGCGCCTGTTGAAACCCTCACCGCCGAGCACCTCTATATTGGCGCCCCGAACTCCGAGAGGCCCACCCTCAGTGAAGTGTCGTTCCAGTTGCGGAGCGGGCAGGCGGTTGGAATCATTGGTCCGAGCGGATCCGGCAAATCGACGTTGGCACGTGCACTGGTTGGTGTGTGGCCGTGCATTCGAGGCAGGATCCGGCTCGACAATGCCGCGCTCGATCACTGGTCTTCGGATGCCCTCGGCAAGCATATCGGTTATCTGCCTCAGGACGTCGAATTGTTCGACGGCAGCATCGCAATGAACATTGCGCGGTTCGACCCGGAGGCAACGGCCGCTGCTGTTCTGGAAGCCTCGCATGGCGCGGGCGCGCACGACCTCATCCTCTCCCTTCCGGACGGCTACAGCACGAAGATTGGCGAGGGAGGGCTGGCGTTGTCGGCGGGGCAGCGGCAGCGTATCGGGCTCGCGCGCGCCTTTTACGGCAAGCCCTTCCTGGTCGTGCTTGATGAGCCCTCGTCCAATCTCGACGCCGAGGGCGAGGAAGCCTTGACCGAGGCGATCCTGAACGTGCGCCGCCGGGGCGGAATTGTCGCCGTTGTCGCGCATCGTCCGAAGGCGTTGGAAGGTGTGGATCATGTCTTGTGCCTCGGGGAAGGCAGGGTGCAGTCCTTCGGCAAGAGAGAGGAGGTCCTCAAGAGAGTGTTGCGAAATCCCACACCGCTCAAGGTCGTCGCGGAAGCTCAAGGAGGTAGCCGATGAGCGGCCTGGTGACACCGGCGATGCAATCCATCCAGCGTTACATGATCGTCGGTATGATCATGTTCGGCTTGGTAACCTTTGGGATCGGCGGTTGGGCGACAACGACCCAATTGTCGGGCGCGGTGATCGCCCAAGGCGTGGTCGTGGTGGATTCGAGCGTCAAGAAGGTTCAGCACTCCACTGGTGGGATCGTAGGAGAGTTGCGCGTGCGGGAGGGCGCCCGGGTCAATGCAGGGGATGTTTTGATCCGCCTCGACGAGACTCAGACGCTCGCAAATGCGACCATCGTCACGAACAGCCTCGATGAGCTGTTCGCGCGGCAGGCTCGTCTGGAGGCCGAGCGCGATGGCGCCGAGCAGGCTAGCTTTCCCAAGGTGCTGCTCGACCGGGCCAAGGAGAGCAACTCCGAGGCGAGCCGTGCAATCACTGCGGAGCGAAAGCTGTTCGAGCTGCGTCGTCAGGCGCGGAGCGGCCAAAAAGCGCAGTTGCAGGAGAAAAGCGCGCAGCTGGAAAACGAGATCAAAGGCCTTACGGGGCAGACCGAGGCCAAGCAGAAGGAAGTCGAATTTATCCGGCAAGAGCTGGAGGGCGTGCGCAGTCTCTGGCAAAAAAATCTGGTGCCGATCACGCGGCTCAATTCCCTCGAGCGCGATTCCGCCCGCCTCGAAGGCGAGCGCAGCCAGCTGGCGGGAATGATTGCTCAGTCGAAGGGCAAGATCGCCGAAATCGGACTCCAGGTCATTCAGATCGACCAGGACCTGCGGACGGAAGTGGGCAAGGATCTGATCGAAACGCGATCGAAGCTCTCCGAGCTGAGCGAGCGCAAGACTGCGGCGGTCGATCAATTGAATCGAATCGATATCAGGGCACCGCAAACCGGCCGCGTCCACGAGCTGAGCGTCCACACGGTTGGAGGTGTAATCTCTCCCGGCGAGCAGATCATGCTGATCGTGCCCGATGCGGACTCGCTTGCGGTCGAGGTCAAGATCGCACCGCGCGATATCGACCAGGTCTATATGGGGCAGACAGCGACAATGCGGTTCGCAGCGTTCAACCAGAAGACCACGCCCGAAATCGACGGAGAGGTCAGTATGGTCTCGGCCGACATTACGCAGGATCAGCGCGCCGGCACGAGCTACTACACGGGACGCGTCCTGCTGAAGCCGGAAGAGCTCGCGAAACTCGGGTCGGCCAAGCTCCTGCCCGGCATGCCGGTCGAGGTCTTCATCAAGACGGCAGGTCGGACCGCGCTATCCTACCTGCTCAAGCCGCTGCACGATCAGGCGGAGCGCGCATTCAAGGAGCGCTGACTCTTCGCGGGAAGATAGCAGCGCTCGACTGCGCGAATTCGGGGCTGGCGCCCTATCCTTGGGCGCCAGCGTTGCGACTAGCATCTGAAGGCACGGCTGGGCGGCCGGAAGCATCCGCAGCGGGTGTGGCTGGCCGACGAGTGCGCGTCACAAGCCAGGACGGAGCCTGCGGTCTGGTTCTGGTGATGTCAGATCGCCGCAACAAATTAGGCGGGGCGAATGTAGTGAGGTTGCCCCACCTCCTGATCAATCGCAGTAGATCGCGCGGCTTTCGACCGATCGACCGTGACGGATGCCTGTTGCCCGCGGGCAAGACGACCGACCGCTCGAACGAGCGTCCGCTCAGCACGTCCATTCGCTTGGCGTACAGGGTCATCGCCGCCACGAAGACAAGTATTGTGGCTTCGGCCCCCAGAATGACGAGCAGCTCGTCCGGCATATGAAATTCCTCGCCAGGAAGGTATCGTTTGAAGACTTTGCCTCGGTGAATAATTAAATCAACGGCTGCAATTATATTTGACGTTAAATTGTTGCGCCGGCTCGGGATGCGCGACGTCGAGCCGCGCTGGGCGAGCCTTTCGGACGCCCGAGCCGATCAGGACGTCTCGATCCATTCATCCTTCATTCGACTGGACCCGCGGGCGCCCACTGCGGTTCGCTGCGCGCGACTTTGCCGTCGATTTAATGTTTAATCTATTTATTGCGATTTAAATTAAATCATATTAGGATTAAATAATGTAATTTAACCGAGGATCATGCCCACCGCGCGGAGCGGTGAAGCCGAGCCTTGGTTTGGCGTTCGCAGGGGGATCGGCAGATGCAACGAACCTCGGGATCGGCCGTCGTGGCAGCCGTAGCCATCATGATCGGAGGCGTTCAGTGGGCGCGTGCGGCACTGTCGACCGTGCCGACGGCCCCGCAAGCGGCTCTTGCGCATATCGAGCTGGGGCGCCCGACGCTTCCGCCCTTCAGCTACACGGTGTTTTGCCTCCGCTATGAGGCCGAATGTCGCCTGCGGCGCTTCTTCCGGGGCGGGCCGATCCGGCTGACGGAGAAGCGATGGGTGGACCTGCGGGAGATCAATCGCGCGGTCAACTTGGCGATAGCGCCAGCTCGCAACGAGCTCGGTCTTGCGGGTGAGACGTGGATCATCAATCCCGCTCGCGGCGATTGCAACGACTACGCGGTGAGCAAGCGCCACGAGCTGCTTCAGCGCGGCTGGCCGGCGCGAGTCCTGTTATTGAGCGAAGTCGTCGTCGGTTCCGGAGAACATCATTTGGTGCTTCTCGTGCGTGCCAGGAGCGGCGATGTCGTCCTCGATAATCTCACGCCGCAGATCATGCCGTGGTCGCGGACGCCCTATCGCTGGGTTCGCGTGCAGAGGCCGAGCCGCGATGGGCTGTGGGCGGCGGTTGGGCGGGAAGGGACGTGAGCGCCGGCGCCCTAAGTCTTGCTCGGCCAGAACAGGCTGAGCGCTACTCCTGAGCGCATTGGCGCTGCTCGAGCGAAGCGAGCCTGTCTTCAAGTGCAACGATCCGGCGGAGAAGATCAAGGCGCGACAGCCCAAGGGTAGCCCGCGTCGATCCAATGACGGAAGCGGCAGCACATGGCCGTTCGGAATTGGCAGTAAGGACGCTAGACAAGCGCAGGACGCCGTCGCCGGTCAGCACATCCACCCAACCTTCGGAGGGGGACCGTCCCACGATCCGGCCTGGCACGCGGCCGATATAAAGGGGGGCATCAAGCCGCGGCGAAGCGCTGGCGATGACGAGCCGCTGAGCGTCAAGATGGGTGAACGCGCCGGGAAATGGCGGAGTTAATCCGCGGATCAGTCGATCAATGGCGTCGGTCGGCTGTCGCCAATCAATCTCTCCATCGTCCGGCACGCGGGTGCAGCCATAGGAGGCCTGATCGGTATTCTGGCCGGTGCCCTGATGGCCGGTGACAACTCGTAGAACTACCCCGCCGAGCTCACGCTCCTGGATCGCGTTGAGACGATTGTACAGGCACGTGACCGTGTCGCTCGAGCCGATCGGGATCGCTTGCTGAAACAGCAGATTGCCGCCATCGAGCTCCGGGATGACAAGGTGAATGCTGATTCCGGCGGTCGTCTCGCCGTTGATGATTGCCCAGTTCACGTTGGCGCGGCCGCGATAGTGCGGAAGAAGCGAATAGTGCACGTTAACGAAGCGACACAACGCAAGAATTTGCGGCGGGATTATCCGATCGAAGGAAGAGATCACGACGGCGGCGGGGCGCAAGTCGGCGATCACTTTCCGAAGCTGGTTCAATTCCCGCAACTCCGCGACCGAGATGCCCTGGGCTTTCGCAAACGCCCTTAACGCGCCAGCTTCGGGTTGGTCCGGCTTTCGGAAGACTTGGACCACGCGGCACTGCGCAACCAACGACCGAAGGGCGGCGAGGCCTGTCGGTCCATCCGCGAGAAGCACGACATCGGGCTGCAGCCGCTCCGTCATGTCACTGCTGCCATCGTACGAGCTGGGCGAAGCCGTCCCGCGTCACTACACCGCCGCGCCAAACCCATTCGGCCGCCCGCAAGCCTCCAGTCTGCAATCGTACGATCGGCTCGGGACCAATCTCCGACAGCAGGATGCCCATATGGCCATGCCCGACCGATCGCGTGGGCCAGAGGGCAAAACCATTTCGGGCCAGCGCCGCTCGATCGACGTCGCCCCAGAACTGTATCACGACGGCGCCGTCGGGCGCGCATGCAGCCAGATGCGCGGCCTCCGCTTGGCCGATGCGCGGCGTTGCCGTTGGCTGCAACGCGACAACGAACGCATCCCACGCGTCGGGATGGACCGCCGCAGCACTGTCGAACGTCGTGACGCTCGCCCCCAAGCTTGCTAGCCCGGTGTGCAGCGGGGCAAGGAAGTCATTGTCGCAGAGCAGACCGATTCTGTTGCCGAGGACCGCCAAACCGCAGTCGTGCAACTGTTTCACGGCGAGCGGACCGAGGAATGAGAAGACATCGACGGCGGGGTGTCGCTCGTTGACGCCGACCACCGGGATTTTGCGCCTTGCACACGCTTCGATATCCAGGTCCTCACGACGAAATTCCCAGGCCTCGAACATCAAGGCGATCACGGCCTCGTCGCGCAAATGGGCAATCAAGGCAGCCGTCAGGGGGCGAAGGTGGCCACTGTTGGTTATGATGTCGACGTTGTGAAGCACCTCGGGGCTGATCTTCTCCAGAATTTCGATGCGATCAGCGACGCCTAGGGGGGCGGCGAGCTCCAGAGTCTCCCGCTTGGCATCGGCCACGGTCCCGTGGCGGCCAGGTTTTGTAAACGCGTAGACGTGCTTGGCTCCGGCCATCGCGGCGAGGACCGCGGTCACGGCATAGGCGCCAGTCGCCGCTTCGGTCAGCACTGTCAATCCCGAGAGGTCCAGCCCCGTTCGCTTGATGGCGAGCTTCATCAAAGTTCGCAGTCGAACAAGCGAGAAGCCCGGCCTGGAGGGAATTCGCGTGTCGGTATCGGCTGATCGCGATTGGGCGAAGGTTGTTCCGGCCTCGATTCCGGTCATGGAATGGGATCCCGCCGTTGCCGCTGTAAAAACTGGATTCATGGTGCCTTCGACCGGCGCACTCTGGATACCCGATCGCGTGCCGTCCGCAGCACGTTATGGAGCGGGTCGGGTATGAGGGCGCGGAGATGATCCTGCCAACTCATTCGCTCGATCCAGCGGTCTTCGCCGGGACGCGCGGCCCAGTACCGGACGCGGCGTTCGCCCGGCGCCGGGACGCGACGTGTCGTCGTGTAGTAATACGATGCGACAGAAAGGCGCGTTCGACCGGGCGGGCAGGTGACCGGATCAGGGAGGCCGCGGAGGGTGGCGCCGTGCGTCTCCCAGAGGATCATGGTGTTGAATTGCGGGAAGATACGGCGTCCAAGAGCTGACATGTCGGCAGGCCACAGTTCGAGGCTGCCGCCGTAGATTTCGGGCCAATCCCGATTGAGATAGATGAGTAAATTGACCCGGTGGAACAGCCGGGTCGTCGGATGAACCTCGAAATCTCGATGAACCTTGGTGAAGCCTCCCGGAGGCGTTCGATGTACCCCCGCAAATTGGTGGGTTGGATCGGAAAGAAGATCGCGAACTCCAATGATGGCCGACGCGAACTCTCGAAAGCGAGCGCTATCCACCAGGCTCAGCAAATGTTGAGTGGCTGGCCCGAGGCCGTGAGAAACCTCCTGCTTCACCAGGCGATCGGGGTTTGTGGTAATCAGATCGGTTTCTTCGAGCGCGGCGCATTCGGCCGCAATCATATCCAGTAATTTCTCGGGAAACGCGTCGTTGACGATAATGTGCGGCCAAGGTTTTGCATTGGCGTATTCAGCGCGCAGGGCATCGCCTCGGGCGAAGAGGCCGCTTAGCGAGTGTAGTTGTACGTCGACATGCAATTTCGCTGACTCCGGCTGCGGTGGCTTGGAGTTGCTCCCCTCCAGGCATGCTGCCTCACAAAATTTAATATCATGATTGAGCGACACGAATTAAATGTCAAATTAAATAACTACAAGGCGTAAGCTGCGCGCCGCGGTGGAGCTTGGTGAAGGGCCTGATGCTTTCCTGGGCAGGAATGTTGTTCAATCTGCTGCTCCGCCAAGTTGGATGTCGCCGATCCGGTAAATTTAAATCGTTAAATCAACATATATCAGTTGCGGCGCAATGATTTTGGTCTATTTTGGAAACGGGCTGGAATGTTGGAGCACCCGATGACCCACCTCGACGCCGACGGCGAAGACCGTCGTGAGTTCTTGAAGAGCTGCGGGAAGTTTGCCGCCGTTACCCCTCCAGCTATGACGCTGTTGCTGTCAACCTCTCTGACTTCAGCCGCCATAACCAGTTCAGGCGGCCATATTGTGCATGGCAACAATGGCTTCGGCAACGGCGGCAGTGATGGCAGTCCTAACAATAATAAAGAGGATAGCGATCGCTAGATGTTGCGGTCCAATGGACAGCCGCGCATTGCGGTGTGTACGGCGTCGCGGCCGTCGCAGGGGCTCAACCGGTGCGGCGGCGCTTGTGGCCGGATGAGCGGTTGATCAATAGATCGCCCAGTTTTTTGCCGGCGCGAAGCTGCGCTTTCAGCCATCGGGGTTGCTTACCGCGACCGGACCAGGTCTCGGATGGGTTTTTCGGGTTCTGATACTTCGGCAGCACTGGCGGGTAGGGGCGGCGCGCACGTTCCTCGTTCTGGGCCCCGGAAGTCCCCTCTATCCGGCGAAGCCGCTGTTCGAGCTTGGCTTTTTCCGCGATCATTCTCCGACTAAGGACAGTCGTCACCTCATCGTAAAGCCGCCACAGCTCGGCTGTGGTTGCGGATGCCCAGTCGTCCTTATCCATGGAAGCCGTCCCCACTACTTCCGATTTGAAATAGGAGGGGGCATTATCAGGTCGAACCCCGGTCGGGCAAGCCTGATCGGCTGACGCGTAAGACGCCAGTGGCAGCCCGGTGCTTCTTGATGCTATCGGCCGGGCCCGTGCCTTCGACCGACCGGTCGCCTCCCAGCCGCTCTCCGCCGGCGGACCCTTCGCATTGGACCAAGCAAGCGCTGCTCGGCCATCAACACGCGACTACGTAAATTCTGCAATTCGGTGAATTGAACGATCAGAGCTTCATGCGTTTGCCGCAAAACAGCCGAAGAATACATGTGACCACCTACTCATTACCAGCGATGACCCGTGACTGCAGATTGAAGTTGCTGGGTTAGCGAAAATGTCGCCCCAACTTTGCTGACCAGGTTTTCATCGGTGCTACTATTGAAGCAGAGCAGTTATCGTTCGAGATGTCTGATCAATGGTTGAAAAAATTCGTGCCCCTCATTTTTGAGCCTCCCGCCTAGCACACGACTGAGATCAGAAGGATTCCAGCCGCTGTCGCGCTTGACGATCAGTTCCTCGTATTAAATCTTGATGAATAGTATTACTTTTTTGCGCCTCCTCTTCCTGTTCTGGGTTCGAGGCGCTTTTCAGATTGCCTCGCTCCGGTGACACTTTGTCGAATGTTAGATTTGAATCGTGAATATCCCTATATACCGTTCGTAATAAGCCGCCGGTAACGGATGTTAACCAATGCTGACTGAGCAGCCGATGACTGTACAGATAAATCTGTGGGAGAGTTTGCAGACCGCAGCAATCTAGCATTGCGGGAGGGGCGCTGTTTTGTCAATGAATCGGCTATTTCGGTTTTTCCATGAGGGGCGCATTCCTACGGTGCTGCACGCATTCTCCAAGCGAGTTACAGTGATGTGGCCATCATGCGTTGTCGATGCGTGCCGTGGCGAAATTGGCAGTGCGAAGTTTTTTGGCAGAATGGATTGGTCATGCCCCCCGCGCGTCTCTTAGAGAGAAGGTTGGATTAAACCGCTGCATGGGGGGTTGTTGGCGATAGGCAAGGGAAGCATGCGCCGCATCAGAATCGTCATCGCGGATCGGCACCCGATCGTCTTGCAGGGGATCAGCAGCGTCCTTGCGACGCAGCACGATTTTGCGATCGTGGCCTCCTGTGGCGATACTGCAGGCTGCATTGAGGCGATCCGACTCCTTGTGCCGGACATTGCACTGCTCGATATTGCAATGCCCAATATCAGTCGGCCGGACTTCCTTGCTCTCGCAAACCCTGCTGGCCAGCGGACCCGGGTCATTTTCTTCGCCGATAAGGCCGGCGATCGAAAGCTGCAAAGGCTGGCCACGGACGGCGCCTGCGTCGTCCTCACGAAGGATACGAATCCGGAGATGTTGGTCGCGACCCTACGGAAGGTTGCGGAGAGCCAGGGACTGGCACCGCGGTCGCCGAGCACGGATGGGGAGATCGGCTGGGAGTCTCGCGCGGGTGAGGAGAGGCCTCTGACACAGCTCACCGACCGGGAGCGGCAGATCATGAGGCTCGTATCGGAGGGGCTGTCTAACAAGGAGATTGGGCGTCGCCTGAACATTGCCGACGGTACGATCAAAGTCCACCTTCATCACATCTTCCAGAAGCTGGATATCAGCAATCGGACAGTTCTCGCGGCATTGGCAATTTCGCAAAACGGGCAGCATGTGGCCCCACCTGATCGACCGCTCCGTCCTACTACAGCGGGATCCGGCAGTTCGAAATGACGAGTACGTCAAGCGCGACAATGTCCTTCCGGAACGCACGCGTTAGCTGGAAAGCGCATCATATTGGGCGGTAAGGATCGGTTGCAGCGCCCAGATGCTCGGCCATGTGGCGGCAGGCTCCTTCGGCCTCGGCGAACGTTCGGAAGGGCGAGCCGCTGATCTTGATCGCGCCATTGTTCTGGTAGAGCGGTCGCCAACTCGCCAGGTAGCCGGAACGTCCGTGAAAGCCCGGACCGGTGGGGCTCCCAAGGCTGATCACAAACGAGAAGCCATCGCCGCTGGCGCTCCAGATCTCCATGTTCGCGACGGGCCGGTGAAATTGCAGTGGCATCGCAATCATCCACTCCAGTTGTGCGCTGCCCAAGATAAATTAGAAAGATATATATTAAATAATGGTTTGGGAGTCCAGATTTGGCGCCGGCGCCGACGAGGGCTAGAAAACTGAGGGTCATGGGAATGATAGCGATCTATCCGCCGCACGCTCAACAGCTTCCATCGTTTAAACAAAAGTTTTGGTTGAAAACATATTTAATATATAATACGACTGAAACCAAATTTAAATCTGGGGAGAGCGCATCGTGACCCGGGACGGCAATGAAGATGACGACCGGCGGGCATTCCTGAAAACCTGCGGAAGATTCGCGGCCGTGACACCCCCCGTCATGACGCTGCTGCTGTCGACCTCGCTGACCTCGACAGCCATCGCGCGTTCAGGTGGACAGAACGGGGCAAGGTATGGCGACGACAGGGGCCAGTCATTCTTCGACAACGATCGTCGGTCTTCTGCAGCGTCGGGGTCCTCTGGCGGCGGGTCCTCTGGCGGCGGGTCCTCGGGCGGCGGGTCACCTGGAGGTGGTGGCGCATCTGGGGGGCGCCCTGGTGGATCATCTGGTACTGGAGGATCATCCGGCGGTGGCGGCGGATCGGGCGGAGCGGCCGGTGGCAAAGGGCCTTTCGCGACGGGGGGGAGCTCTGGAAGCCCGAGCGCATATGGAGGGGTCGATTGTGCAGATGAAGAAGACGAGGAGCGGAAGCACAACCCCGAATGCGAGCGAGACACCACTCGAGTTTCGAGCGCAACCGGCTCCGAGCATTAACATGGCTCGTCCCGCTATCAGCGCATGCCGAACAGCCTGGCCCCAAAGGGCGCGTGCCGCGGGTCTGGGCGCATGAATACTTTCTTAACGCGCCGCCGCATCGTTGCTGGCGACGCAGCATCTAAAAGTTAGTCGCGTTTTTCCAAATGGTCGCGTTTCCCAATGATTGCATATTTTTGATTGCATATTGTTCCCGCCCGTTAAAGTTGGGGCAATCCTCCCAGACATTTCGCTAGGAGACCTCACATGAAAATCTGCGCTCGAGTGGACAACCCCGCTGCTGTTCTTCGCCAGCGTCTCGAAGCGCTTGCCTCCCAACTCGCAGAACTTGAGAGTCTCAGAGACCGAGTAGGTCGAGAAGAGAACCGGCAGCGCGAGCTGCGCCAGTCGGGCCATCTCGGACGGCGAGCGAGCTCAGAGTGCAACCGAGCGGTCGTTGCAACTTCGCAGACGCAGAGCTCATACCTGCCACTTGATCGCGATAAATCGAAATTTTTTCAACGAGCGTCCGAAAGCGAACGGATGACGCGACTTTGATCGATCATAGTCGGCTTCGGCCTTGGGGTGTCGGTTGATCCGCAGCATTCCACGTGCCGAGAATAGGGACTGGTTTCCTGGCGCAGCGTGCGGTGGGACGGGGAGTTCTTCAATCCATTATCTGGTTTCGCTTGAAAGGATGAATGCTCGTGAATGATACCAATGTGAAAGTCGAAGCGCGTGCCGATTCGGTAAATGGGAGCACGAATGGTGCAAATCCGAGGTTCGATTTACCGCTGATAAATCTCCAGGAATTCTTCCGCAATTTCGCCGAGCAGGGCACCACACGGGCCAAGGATAATATCGAGAAGGTGAAAGCAGCCTCCGAAGAGGTCAGCGAGGTTGTCCGCGAAGCCTGTTTCAAGAGCGCCGAGAGCGCCGCTGATTACGGCGCCAAGGTCATCGAGATTTCCAAACACAATACCAGCGCCACGCTGGAATTCATGTCCCAGCTCGCTGAAACCCGGTCGCTGCTGGATATTGTGAATCTTTCGGCTACTCGAAGCCGCGAAGCTTTCGAAGTCGCCACCGCACAGAATCGCGAGCTTTGGGAACTCGCGCAGAAGGTCGCGACTGAGACGACTGCTCCCATGAAGACCAGCTTCAACCGGTTATTGCACAGGCCCGTCTGAACTGAGGCTACCGGCCGCGTGGATCGGCTGGACCAGCGTCTCCGCAAGAAGAGGCGCGGTCCAGCCGATGGCGGACCGGCATGCTCAGAGTCCGCAAAAGGATGCAGGAAATCAAGATGGGTATGGTGATGATCAAGTGCCCGGAAACGGGCGACGCCATTTCGACGGGCATCGAGACCGATCGCGAAAGGTTCCGCTGCAGCGCGGTATTCTTCTCGCGCACCTATTGCCGGGTCTGCGCGGCTACCCACGAGTGGTTTGCGAGAGAGGCTTGGGTCTACGAGCCTGCCCTGGATAGTCGGTTGCCGGGCGGCTGACAGGCGTCTCGCGTCGGCGCGGCGTGAACACGCCCTGCTGAGCCCTGCGAAACGATCCGATCGATCCGGCGGCTCATCACCTTGTAGCACTCGCATGCCACGGCTTCGAGTCGCGGCCGATCAATCTCGAGCTGACCGCGCCGGTTGGATTTCAACGCTCTCGACGCGCGCAACGCGCTCACGACATGCGTGACGGTGGTGCGGCGGACGCCCAGTAACTCCGACATGGTCTCTTGCGTCAAAGGGAGGAAATTGCCGTCATTCGTCCGGTCGTGGATGTGAAGCAGCCAGCGCGCCATCCGGGCCTCGACGGAATGCAGTGCATTGCAGGCCGCGACGTGCTGAAATTGCGTCAACAGCGATCTCGTGAAGATATGCACCATGGATGCGATCGCGGGGCTGCGACCTAGCGCCGGCAGAAATTGCGCCGCCGGGATCTGCAGCAGAGACCCTGGTACGCGGGCGACCGCCGTCAGGGGTGAGCGGGATGCGCCAAGCGCCGACGTCAGACCGATGGCCCCCTCATGGCCGACCACCCCTGTGGCGACAGTCTGCCCATTCGGCAAGTCCACGATAAAGGCGATCGCGCCACTACAGGGGAAGAGAAGGTGCTCGATCCGGTCGCCCGATCGGACCAGCACTGCGTCGCGCTCGAGCACGACTTTCCGCAGATGAGGTGCAAGCAAAGCAAAATCTGCCGGCGGCAACGCTGCTAACAAACGATTACCAACTCTGGTCGCGTGGTCCATCACGGGATTCGCCCCCGACGGATGGCCGGTGCTGGGAGCGTGCCGACTGGCGCCCTGCACAACTCAACGGTGGTCCAACCGGTCCCTGCGGATATGGTTCCTATTGTGGAGGCGTGCGTGTGCGACGGCACGGCAACGCACAATCCCGTTAAGTCCTGCGGCCGGCTCCAACTGGAGACCGGCAGGCGCGCGAGCATCGCAGCTGATCTTGGCCAAGCCTATCGTTCGGCCGGCTCCTCGGGAACCGGAAAAGAGTGTTGTCGGAGGGGCCGCTAAAAGACTTGGCCAGACTTCGCGGAGGGATCGCCGAGAACAAAATGGGTCTCGTGCAATTATGGTCGGGGCAACACGAGCATTACTGTGCATCTTTTCCTTTGTTTTTTTGTTTTGTGTCTTCACCAATTCGATACAGCGCGCCGATCCGATGGCACAGGCTCATCGTAGAATAGGATATTCGCGCGAGCAAAACGGACGATCTGCCTGTCACCGCAGGATCGCGTTTTGCTGCAGAACTAGAAATTGGATGATGCGAGCCTCGGGTTGGATTCTCTCCATCGACTCGAACTCGACCGCTCGCAGGCGGGCACCTCAACTGCAAGGAGATCTCGCCAGTCCTTTTCAATGGGCCGGGAGCGCCAATCAAAGGGTCATTCGGTCAAGCAAGTGGTCGGGCCAGACATCTGATGGACGAGCGCTGCCATCGTCGAGTGCAGGAAATCGACCAGGACGCTCAAATTGGCCGCAAGGATGTTGTGGCGAGTAGCGGAATCGCCCGTCCCGAACTGCGGTATGGACCAGACTCCGAATAGATTGAAACCACGATACGAGGCGGCCGGCCTCTTGGGCGGCGATCAGCTTCTCCAGCAACAGTCGGCGGAACAGGCGCGAGAGCACGCGCACAGCGAGGAAGAAGCCCACCCGGCACGCCACCCAACGCTCGCCGTCGAGCGAGATGCCGCCGCCCGGCACGATCATGTGGACGTGTGGGTGATGGGTCATGGCCGAGCCCCAGGTATGGAGAACCGAGGTGATGGCGATGCGGGCGCCGAGGTGCCTAAGCCGGCGTGAACCTTTACCTGGCCGTCGAGACCAATGGATATCCGGGATTTTGCTCATTCCTCTCGGGGCTGGAACGCCGCCGCCCGCGCTTCATTTAAGCGGGCGGCGTTTTAATCAGGACAGCCTACTCGCCCACTTCAACGCCGGGTGGCCTAAATCGATGGCAGCGGCCTGTTTTGCATTGCCGAATTCGATAACGATGACGGCATCTTCAGCGTACATTCCCAAGATCGTCTCGATATCGCCGGCGCGGTAGGCATCTAGCCAATCGACCGCCGCGGCCATCAGGTCTCAAAGGACATATCCTCACCTACTTGCCTCGACGGCGAGGGCTAGAGCGCTTCCAGTGAACGGCCAATGAATGTGGTCGTCACGATTACTCCGTATTTTTCGGACCCGAAATTTGATCGCGGGGTCCGCGACCTTGAAGGGAGTAAACCGGCGCTCTGAGGAGGATTGGAGGGGAGTGAACCGGGGTGACACCGGTGGTAAGCAGACATTTCGGTGGTCAATTCGGATGCCGGCTCCCAAAGGCAACGGTCAACCAATTTGTCGAGCCCTCTGCGGGAGGCGAATACACGATCTGAAATAGCCCACCAGTGAGGTGATCTGCAAAAAAAGGTCGCGCCCACAGGGCGCGATCTTTCTCGAAGTTCGCCAAAATTCGATCAGGAATTCATTGCTTCTCTTTGATAACGGTCGTGCTGCTGGTGCTGCTACCAACGGTGCCTTCCTCGCAGACTTTGGTTTGCTTGATGCGGTCTTCAGCTTCGACGCGGCTCTTGAAGGCCATCGGACCGATCTGCGTCACGACTTCCTTGTCCGCCGGGCGCGTGGTGGTAATCGTACAGTTGTGGCTCGGTCCTTGCACGACGTAGAACTCGTCAGCGACTGCTGGAGCGGCGCATCCGACGATGAGCGCGCCAGCAAGAAGAAGGGATGCTTTCATTGTCACCTCTCTGTTCAAGTGCTGCCCAATAGAGGACGAACGGACCAACAGAAATCCAGCGTGCCACTGCGCACGATTGGATTACCGCTTACCCTCCAATCCTCTCCAGTGCTGTAACTCACCCAAGATTTCGAGGTTCCACGGTTTCTGGTGCAAACAGAGGCCGGACCAGGTCGAATTGAGGTTGAAGAGCAACGGGTGTCCGATGAGAAATTTCCAGGGTGACGGCCATGTCCGCCTTATCCCAACGGCGCCGACATCGCATTTCGAGGACGACCTAAGCCACCGCCCGATTTTCTTTATGCGCCCGCAAATCACGGTCCGTAGCAAGTCATCAGGGAACGGCCGCTGCAACGTCTTCGCCTCATCCCAGGGCGCACATCGTGCTCCTCGTTCGTCGTCAGGATCACCGGCATGGCCTTGGGATGGATCGGCCTGACCACCGCATTTGGGTCGTCGTTAGGAAGCCGTAGACCAAACCCGGCCCGCTTGGTCAGCCTCCTGCATCGAACCAACTTTGAAAGGGATAGACATTAAGCGTGAACTTCCGAGCCCAAATTTAAATAGTTTCCCTTTGCATCAATGGAGTAACCTGTTTTGGACTTGGAGCGTGGGGATGGCGCACTACCGAGCTTACCTTTTGGATCAGCACCACCACGTTATAAGCGTGGCCAATTTGCAGTGTGCCGACGAGCAGGAAGCACGCGAACGTGCTCAGCAGCTAGTTGATGTCAACGACATCGAGCTATGGCAACTTGATCGTCGTATTGCGGTGTTTGAAGCCGCCATAACCCGAACCTCGCAGGCGCCGGGGCACGGAAGCGTCCATCGGGCGCGGCCCCCTACAATGAAGCCTAAGTGAAGGCTGCGACGCAAAGAGGCGCACCACTCGCTTTGAGCGCGAGGATGGCGGCTTGGTTGCTGGTGATGCTGTGAAGGTTGCACGTGGAGAACACCGGCCCGCGACCTACTCGACCTCTGTCATTCGCTCGTTGGTGACCCGGAGGCTGCGGAGGTAGTAGCCTTGTGCCTGAACGGCTGACTTGATTTCGTCGCTAACTTTGAGAACTCTTGCTCTGCTCTTGCGCCACTTATGTGCAGAGTAAGGCACGGGTACGGGCGAGCCTGAACTTAGAACGAGCAAGTCGCGTTTGTCATTGCGATAGATATCAAACACCATTCGCCCCTGCTGATCTATGAAAATAACACGAAATATGTTTCAGGTGTCTCGATTGACCAGCTTACTATGTTGAATGGCTGTGCGGGTTGCAAATGTGCAACGCTCCGCGACTTCTGCTTCACCGCGTGCCAAGCCAGCGAAGACGCGGTCAACGTCGTTGCGCCAACGGGCCATTCGGCTTGGATTGCACGGCTCGGGTGCCAAGGCCCCCTCGTGATAAGTAGGGCCGAGACACTTTTTTGATCAATTTTGTTGACGCATAAACGCCCGCTCGGCCGATTGGCTTTGCTCTAACAGGGCTACTCGGAACACTGAACTTTCTCGCGCGTTGTGCGTCATCTAAGATTGAAGGAGCGCGTTATGGATCGCGCACGTGAAAGGTGTCGCCGATAAGGCCAAGGGCACGACTAAGGAAGGTGCTGGCAAGCTGAGTGGCGACAAGGACCTCCAAAGAGAAGGTAAGGCCGACAGGCAGACAGGGCCAAGGGCGCCGTGCACAACGCGGCCGGTGACGTCAAGGATGCCGCGCCGGATGCACCAGACGCCATGAAGAGGTGACTTCCCTTGCATGTGGGGATTAACACTCGCCACTCCTCTGGGCGGCGTTTTGTTTGCGCTTTCGAGCAAGCGCGCGCCTCTATGCAACGGCTTTATCTTCCTTTTCCACACCACGCATCACGACCTTCAGTACATCATCCGGCAACGGCCGTTGCAGCGCCTTCGCCTCATCCCATGGCGTCCGCATGCATACGTTATGCGCCCCGTCGGTGGTCAAGATCACGAGCATCCAGCGGAAGATGCAGGCGTATCTCGCCGCGCACGGTGGTTGGAAGACATTGTGGGTTCTCGTTGTGACCACTGACCAACAACGTGCCCACTCGGACACTGCGAGCTTTGCTCATCAAACTCGACGCAGCGTGTGAGGACGCAAGCTTGACAATCGTGGGTCTTGCGTCTGAGCTGCTGGCAGACTTGACGTCACGTTTGCTGAGCAAGTCCGCGTTATCGACCTCCAACCGCCGATCAATCGCTACCTCGCCGAGCACTATCCGCAAGCCAAGCCCTTCGCTTGGACCGCCGATCCCGAACACATTATTGCTGCTATCAGACGAGGGCACCAAGCGTTAGATTCCATTCACTAGTAAGAGCTGCACGGCCGAAAGCGTGCCTGTCGCCTTGTATCTGGCCGCGGGTCGGCTGTTCGCCCAACCACATTACGGTCGTGCCTTCGCTGGCGCACACCCGCCAGCTCCATCGTCGACTGCGGCGTCTTAAGCCGATATCAAAGCTTACGAACCGATGTGGCATTGGACTGCAAAAGATCTGCGGGCCGAGAGTAGTCGAAACGCCTGAGCCAATCCATGAGATGCGCTGTCTGCCGCCGGGAATATACGCAGCGTTGAGGGAGCTATGCAGGAAAGTGGGTGATGACGGAATGAGATAGGCGGCGTATCGAGACGGGTGTCGAGCCTGCCAGAACCTCTCAAGGAGAGCGATACGCCAT
>NZ_JADPKQ010000163.1:0-700 GCF_023074015.1 Bradyrhizobium sp. 142 | reverse complement strand
CGCGCTTCAGGTACTATTACGTTCTCCGACTCCTGGCGGTGCATCGCTTCCCATTTCGCGTTCGCTTATAGGGTCGCTTACCTGGTTTAAAACCTTGGATGCGGATTCCGATTTATTCCGGCCGGGTATTCCGACTTGAAGCCGGCCATCGTTCCGATTTGAAGCCGGCCACGATTCCGAAATGAAACCGGCCGGCATTCCGATTTGAAGCCGGCCGGGTTTTGGAAGTCGGCGTTTTCGTTTGGGTCAGTCCCTCAGGCATCAAGTCCCTCGTTGATCAACGAGGGGAAGCGGATGCCGGCCAAGAGAGAACTGACCATGCGACAGATACGACAGATGCTGCGGCTTGCCCGTGATGGGGTGAGCGCCCGGGAGATCGGGCGCACGCTCGGGGTGGCGCGCAGCACCATCCAGGACAATCTCAAGCGTGCCTCGACTGCCGGGCTGGCGTGGCCGTTGGCGGGCGATCTGACCGACGCCGTTCTTGAACAACGTCTGTTTGCCCATGCCGGCGTCAGGCGCGGCTTCCGCCGGCGAGCTGAGCCGGATTGGGCCTCGCTGGCCTGTGAGCTGAAGCGGCCTGGCGTCAATCTGATGGTGCTGTGGGAGGAGTACCGGGCGGTCCATCCGGAAGGTTATGGCTACAGCCGGTTCTGCGATTTATTCCGGGAATTCGAGCGGCGGCTGTCTCCGACGATGC
>NZ_JADPKQ010000094.1:0-42551 GCF_023074015.1 Bradyrhizobium sp. 142 | reverse complement strand
CGTGCTTTGCTGGTCCGCATTCCCCTTGGTCGCGGCCCTTCGCTCCACCAGCTCCTTTCGCAGATCGCTCTGCCTCGTTCGCCGGCTTCGCCGCTACTGTGGCCACGTCCGACTTCCCGCGTTCGTTCGTCATCGGCTTCGGCTCCTCGCCTTCCCGATGCGGACCGAAGGCGCATGCCGCCTGCGGTCGAACGCGGGACCTCCCAGGTTCCGGCGCGGTCCCTTACTGCGTGATGGGGTCTTCGACCACGGCAGAGCGTCAGCCCCTCGCATAACGGGACCGCACATGTTGCCTTCGACGTTGCTTACCGCCTCGGCCTCTGCGAGTTTCTGTCTTTCGCGGCTCAATAGCCACCCCACAGCATCGTTGTGTACGCTTCGCTGCCGCCGTCGCCGACGACACCGCAACACTCACTACCGGGCGCCCGCTACGGCTTACCCGGACCGGACTTCCACCGGTTGGACCGCGCCAGCTTGCCTGGCGCACAAGCAATCCAGGATGCCTCCGCGGCAAAATTCTGGATTGCTTCGCTTCGCTCGCAATGACGAGGATAGAGTTCTCACAGGGTGGGCACAGGCGCGCTCTTAGCGCGCCGTGCCCACCATCTTGCAGCTCGCTCGGCAAATGGTGGGCACGCTTCGCTTGGCCCACCCTTCGGCACCGCGCCTACTTCACCTCCGCCAGCGCGGCGAGGATGCGGGCCCAGGAGCGGATGCCCTTCTGGAAGCTGCGGAGGTCGTATTTCTCGTTCGGCGAGTGGATGTTGTCGTCGTCCAGCCCAAAGCCGACCAGCAGCGAGTCCAGCCCGAGGGTGCGCTTGAAGTCGGCGACGATCGGGATCGAGGCGCCCGACCCCATCAGCACGGTCTCCTTGCCCCATTCCTCGGTCAGCGCGGTCTTGGCGGCGGCGAGCGGCTTCATGTTCCAGTGGAGGGCGATCGCAGGCCCGGCGGAATGGTCGCCGAACTCAACCTTGCAGTCTCCGGGAATGCGCGCCGACACGTAATCGCGGAAAGCCTTGCGGATCTTCTGGGGATCCTGCCCTTCGACCAGGCGGAACGACACCTTTGCCGATGCATGCGACGGGATCACCGTCTTCGAACCTTCGCCGATATAGCCGCCCCAGATGCCGTTGACGTCGCAGGTCGGACGCGTGGAGGCCTGCTCGACCAGCAGGCGGCCCTTCTCGCCGGCCGGGATCGACAGCCCTACCGGCTTGAGGAACGTCTCCGGCGTGAAGTCGAGCTTCTTCCACTGCGTCAGGATGTCCGGCGGCGCATCCTTCACGCCGTCATAGAAGCCGGGAATGGTGATGCGGTTGTCGTCGTCGAACAGCCCGCCGAGAATTTTGGTCAGTACCCGGATCGGATTCATCGCCGTGCCGCCGAACACGCCGGAATGAAGGTCGCGATTGGCGGCAGTGATCTTCACCTCTTCGTAGAGCAGGCCGCGCAGCGAGGTCGTGATCGCCGGCGTGTCGCGGTCCCACATGCCGGTGTCACAGACCAGCACGTAGTCGGCCTTGAACTCGTCCTTGTTGGCTTCGATGAACGGCACGAAATTCTTCGAGCCAACTTCCTCCTCGCCTTCGATCAGGAAGGTGATGTCGATCGGCAGCGAGCCCGTCACTTTCTTCCAGGCGCGGCAGGCCTCGACGAAGGTCATCACCTGCCCCTTGTCGTCCTCGGCGCCGCGCGCGACGATGATCTTGCGGCCGTCGGCGTGGTCGGTGACAACAGGTTCGAATGGCGGACGGTGCCAGAGCTCGAGCGGATCGACGGGCTGCACGTCATAATGGCCGTAGAACAGCACATGCGGCCGCCCGCCCGCGGCGGTCTTGCCGACGACGGCGGGATGGCCGGCCGTCGGCCTCACCTCGGTCGCGACGCCGAAGCTTGCGATGTCCTTGGCCAGATGCTCGGCGGCCGCCCTGCAATCAGCGACGAACGCGGGATCCGCGGAGATCGACTTGATCCGCAACAGCGAGAACAGACGCTCGAGGCTGTTGTCAAAGTCCTTGTCGATGTGGTCGAGCACGGATTGGAGCTGGGCGTTGGCCATGGTCGTATTCCCGTCGTTTGAGGCACAAGAAATCGAGGTCTCAAGTTGGTTGGAGTTTTAGCCTTGCCGCCGCGTCGGAGCTAGCCGCAACCGGCGGATGCCGGATATGCCAGCCGAGTGCGACGGCGAGAATGGCCGTCGCGACGAGGTTGTTGCCCCAAGCCTGGAGCACATTGGGAAACCAAGGCAGCGACAGCAGCATGAGAATGCCGGCGGCGCCGAGGGCGAGCCAAGTCCCCAGGCGCACATCCGCCCGCTCGTCAAATGCGGCGCGATGCATCAGCACCGTGATCGGCAGGTACAGCCACATGAAGTAATATTGCCGCGCCAAGGGCGTGGCGACCGCCATCAGGCAGAACAGGATGCCGAGCTCCTCAGCATCCGAGCGCGCCGTACGCCGCGCTTGCCGTGGCATGACCGCAACAAAGCCGAGCCCGAGCAACGCCGACACCGCGAGCACGATCCAGTTCGCCGTCCCATAATCGACGTCGATGACATTCATCGTGCGCGGCGGCTTGTTGGGATCTTCCTGATTGTAGTTGATCGGCCGCACCAGACGGTGCGTGACCGCAATGAGGGACTGGTTGACCCACGACCAGTTCTGCTCGTCACGCTGGCCAAAGCCCTTTTCCGAGCTCGTTCCGATCATGCCCTTATACCAGGTCGCAAGTTCGGCCGCGTTGCGCTCGAAACCGCGGATCGGCGCCGGCACGACATAGAGCAGAATGCCGGTGAAGGCGATCGTGCCGACGACCGCAGCCCAATTTCGACGCCAGACCAGAAAGGGCAGAACCGCGACCGGAAACACCTTGATGGCGGTGGCGAGCGCGAACATGAAGCCCGCAAGCCAGGGACGTTGACGCTGCAAGCTCCAGAAGCCGTAGAGCATCATTGCCAGCAACACGAGGTTCGGCTGACCGAGGTCGAACATGTCGAACACGAAGGTCACGGTGACCAGAGCCGGCAGCGCTTCCAGCCATCGGCCGGACGTGTGGCCCGATCCGGTCATGGCATTGGAGAACATCCCGGTGTACCACCATGCCACCGCATTCAGGATCGACAGGACGATGTAGAGCGGGAGCTTGCCGAACCAGCTCGGGATCGCCAGCAGGATCGCCGGCAGAGGCGGATAGATGAACTCGAAGTACTCACGGATGTCGCCGGGATAGAGCGGCTTGCCCTGCAAGACCTGCTGCCCGGCCCAGTACCACAGTCCATAATCCTTGGTCTTGCCGTGGCCGAAGATCTCGGGAACGAGCACGTCCGCGGTCAGAAGGATGCAGCAGAACAGGAAGAGAAGATCGAGCGGCGCGCGCAGGGACAGGGTTCTGAGCGCGCCGGATTTGGCAAAGGGGGTGGTTGGGGTCACTGTGTGGTCCAATCGGGGGACCTAGGACCTAGCAGACCGATGGACGCTTGGAGAGCCCCTTCACCCGAATTTGTACCGATCGATCACGCAAGCTCTCTCCCGGCCGCCCGAGGATTGGGGACCAATTGCCTCAAACAGGGCTTGCTGCCTACCTCCGCAGCAATCCGCCGAGCGCACCGCGGACCAGCGTACGGCCGATCGAGCCGCCGAGCTGACCGCCGACGGATTTGCCAAGGTTGGCTGCCATCCCGCCGATCACCTGATTGGTAACCGATCGCGTCACGTCGCGCGCAATGACCTGGCCGGCCGATAAGCGGCCGCGCTTGACGTTGGTGCCGAAGATGGTGCCGACGATCGAGCCGATCTGGCCGAGGATGCCGCCGCCGCTTGCGCCTGCCGGACCGTCTGCGGTGACCGCGGTGCCGGCGATGCGCTTCTGCAGGATCTCGTAGGCGGACTCGGCATCGACGGCGGTGTCGTATTTGCCCTTCACAGGGCTTGCATCCATGATCGCCTTGCGTTCTTCCGGTGTGATCGGCCCGATCCGGGCCGATGGCGGCCGGATCATCACCCGCTCGACCATCGCCGGTGTGCCGTTGCCTTCGAGGAAGGACACCAGCGCCTCGCCCTTCCCGAGCTCCATGATCACCTTGGTGGTGTCGAGCTTCGGATTGGGCCGGAAGGTCTGGGCTGCGGCGGCGACCGCCTTCTGGTCGCGCGGGGTGAAAGCGCGCAGCGCGTGCTGTACCCGGTTGCCCAACTGCCCGAGCACGCGGTCGGGCACGTCGATCGGGTTTTGCGTCACGAAATAAACGCCGACGCCCTTGGAGCGGATCAGGCGCACCACCTGCTCGATCTTGTCCATCAGCGCCTTCGGCGCGTCGTTGAACAACAGATGCGCCTCGTCGAAGAAGAACACCAGCTTCGGCTTGGGCGGGTCGCCGACCTCGGGCAGCTCCTCGAACAGCTCCGACAGCATCCACAACAGGAATGTCGCGTAAAGCCGCGGGCTCTGCATCAGCTTGTCGGCGACGAGGATGTTGACCATGCCGCGGCCGTCACGGTCGGTCTTCATGAAATCCTTCAGCGTCAGCGCCGGCTCGCCGAAGAATTTAGTGCCGCCCTGGTTCTCCAGCACCAGGAGCTGGCGCTGGATGGTGCCGACGGTGGCCTTGGTGACGTTGCCAAAACCCTGCGCCGCTTTCCGAATGGCGGCAAGCGGATCGTCCGCCGCGTCCGGTCCTTTCTTGCCGCTGTCGGGCACGATGGCATCCAGCAGCGCCCGCAGATCCTTCATGTCGATCAACGCGAGACCATTGTCGTCGGCGACGCGGAAGGCAACGTTAAGCACGCCCTCCTGTACGTCGTTCAGATCGAGCATGCGCGCCAGCAGCAGCGGCCCCATCTCGGTGACGGTCGCCCGCACCGGGTGGCCCTGCTCGCCGAACACGTCCCAGAACACAGTCGAGAACTGGTCGGGCTGGAACGTCAGCCCCATCCCGGTGGCGCGCTTGACGATGAAGTCCGCGGGCACGCCGACCTCGGAGATGCCGGAGAGATCTCCTTTGATATCGGCGGCGAACACCGGAACACCGGCGCGCGCAAATCCTTCCGCCATCACCTGTAGCGATACCGTCTTGCCGGTTCCGGTTGCACCGGTGACGAGGCCGTGGCGATTGGCGAGCGCCAGCGTCAGCCAGGCCTGCTCGTCTCCCTTGCCGACGAAGATCTTCTCGTCGGTATCGCCGAGCTTGCTGTCCTGTGCCGTCATCTATTTTCTCTGATCTCTCTGCGATGTTTCGCGTATCGAAACTCGCGTGCTCCAGTTCCGTAGTTTAGCGCATGTCGCCTGTCGATTGAAACCGTTCAACGCGTCCTGGAGATGCGACATTGTCGGAGAACGAGTGGATGACATCCGCCGAAAGTAGGAACGACGGGTTCGCACCGCGGCAATTTGTTGCCGATTTCGTCTCCGCTCTTGCAACGCTGCAACACTTGCCGCGCGTTCGAAGATGAATCGCGGCATCGCGTGCGTTCCTCGCTTGTATTTCACATCGCTCCGGCTCAAGATCATTTTTCGAAAGTAATACTCCGGATGCAGACCGGCTGAGGGGCGGGCCTTATGGACGAGCTGATCGGGCGGCTGGCGACGAACGCCAGCATAGATAGTGCTGTCGCTGAAAAGACGGTCGGCATTATTCTGGGCTTCCTCCGCAGCGAGGGTCCGTCCGATAGCGTGCAGGCCCTGATCGACCAGATTCCAGGTGCAGAAGCGGCGATCGAAGCGTCCAAGAGCGGCGGCGGACTGTCACGGCTGATGGGCGGCGGCCTGATGGCCGTCGGCACGCGCCTGATGGGCCTGGGGCTCGGCATGTCCGAGATTCAGAACGTCGCCCGTGAACTTTTTCGTTTCGGCCGAGACAAAATCGGAGCGGATCGGATGGGCAAGATCATCGCGGGAACGCCGGGCCTCGGCCAGTTCGCCTGAAGCGCGCATTTCATACCGAGTATCATGACATATCCGATCTCCGAGATTGACGGCCTGTCCGCCTTTGCCGCCGGCAAACTGAAGGCTCAGGGTATTCGCACCACCGATGCGCTGCTCGAGGCGGCCAGCACCGTGAAGGGTCGCAAGACGCTCTCCGCCAAGACCGGCATCAGCGAGCAGCTGCTGCTGGAATGGGCCAACGTCTCCGACTACATGCGCATCCCCGGCATGGGCAAGGCCAAGGTCGGCCTGGTCCGCGCCGCCGGCGTTACCACCGTGCGCGAGCTCTCCTATCGAAACCCGTCAAGGCTCGCCGCGAGCATGCGGGAAGCCAACGAGAAGAAGAAGCTCGTCCGCATCCTTCCTTCCGAGAAGTCGGTCGGCGACATCATCGCCAAGGCCAAGAAGCTGCCGCCGAAGATCACGTATTAGGTCCGGCGTTCGCTGCGTAAGAATCCCGGCAATTCCTCCTCAGTGTCGTCCCGGCGAAGGCCGGGACCCATAATCACAGGGAGCAGTTCGGCGAAGACCCGTCGTTCGGTACTCCGACCTTCCGCAATCGATAGATTCCGCGGTATGGGTCCCGGCCTTCGCCGGGACGACGCTCGGGAGCTAGCGTGCCACTGCTTCCACACTCGTCATTGCGAGCGCAGCGAAGCCATCCAGACTGCCGCCCGCGGAAAGATTCTGGATTGCTTCGCTACGCTCGCAATGACGGTGGCTTGGGCACAGTGGGAGCGGCCAATCCCGTCTTGACTCCCCCTTCCCGACCGCGCAAAGCCAGCGGCATGAATGCCTCGCCTTCCCCATCCGTCCCGGCGGCCGGCTCGGCCGGGACCGACGTGCTGCGGACGCTGCTGGAACGGCCGATTCCGGCGGTGATGGGCGTGCTCAATGTGACCCCGGATTCCTTCTCCGACGGCGGCGAATTCATCGCGCCCGAGCAGGCTCTGGCGCGGGCGCGGGCGATGATCGAGGCCGGCGTCGACATCATCGATATCGGCGCCGAGTCGACCCGGCCCTACAAGGGGGCGCAACCGGTCACGGCAGCCGACGAGCTTGCCCGGCTGAAGCCGGTGCTGGCCGAATTGGTGGCGCTCGGGGTGCCGGTTTCAATCGACAGCATGAAGGCGGAGGTCGTTGCCTTCGCGCTCGACCAGGGCGCTGCGATCGCCAACGACGTCTGGGGCCTCCAACGCGACGCCGGCATGGCGCCGCTGGTGGCCGCGAAAGGCGCGCCCGTCATCGTCATGCACAACCGCGACAGCGTCGATCCCGCCATCGATATCATCGCGGACATGAAGGCGTTCTTTCAGCGCTCGCTCGAGATCGCCGCAAAGGCCGGCGTCGCATGCGACAAGATCGTGCTCGATCCCGGCATCGGTTTCGGCAAGACCGCCGAGCAGAGCATGACCGCGCTGGCGCGGCTCGGCGAATTCGACAAGTTCGGCCTGCCGATCCTGGTCGGCGCCTCGCGCAAGCGCTTCATCGCCTCGGTGTCGCCGTCGGAGCCGAAAGACAGGCTCGCCGGCTCGATCGCGGCGCATCTGATCGCCGCACAGCGCGGCGCAAAAATCATCCGCACCCATGACGTCGCCGAGACCCTGCAGGCCCTGCGGGTGGCGCACGCAATCGAGAGCAAGCAATGACCGATACGATCTTCGTGACCGGCCTGTCGATCCATGCTCGCCACGGCGTAATGGATCACGAAACCGAAGTCGGCCAGCGTTTTGTCATCGATCTCGAACTCTATACCGACCTGTCGGAGCCTTCGCGCACCGACCGGCTCGCCGATACGGTGTCCTACGCGGAAGTCGTGGCGACCACGACGGCGGCATTCAAGAACACCAACTACAAGCTCTTGGAGCGCGCGGCCGGCGCGGTCGCCGACGCCATCCTGTCGCATTTCCCGCGCATCCGCGCCGTGAAGATCACCGTGCACAAGCCGCATGCGCCGATCGCAGCGATCTTCGACGACGTCGGCATCATGCTGACGCGCGCGCGGCACCCCTGACATGGCGAGCGTCCTGATCGCGCTCGGCGGCAATGTCGGCGATGTCCGCGCGACGTTCGGGAAGGCGATCGCGCAAATCTGCGGAATGGCGCAGGCGGCGCTGATCGCGCGCTCCTCCGACTATGCGACGCCGCCCTGGGGCGACGAGGACCAGGCTGCCTTCATCAATGCCTGCATCGAGATCGAGACCAGCCTCGATCCGCACGCGCTGCTGTTCGTGATGCAGAAGGTCGAGCAGAAATTCGGCCGCACGCGGGACAAAGAGCGGCGCTGGGGACCGCGCACGCTCGATCTCGATATGATCGCCTATGACGACGTCAGCCTGCACAAGCCGGACCTGACCTTGCCGCATCCGCGCCTGTTCGAGCGCGCCTTCGTGCTGGTGCCGCTGGCCGAGATCGCGCCCGACCGCGTGATCGGCGGCATCCGTGTTCGTGACGGGCTGGCCAGCGTCTCGACGCAAGGCATCAAGCGGCTTCCGGATACCGGCTAACCAAAAACAACCGTTTGCAGGGACGGCCGGCCGTGGCAATTTCGCCTGCGAACAACAAGATTTTTGGGAGCGCTCCGCCGCATGACCTCCGTGACTGACGATCTGCCGCTGGCGGCCGATTTTCCCAAGGCGACGGTCGAGGACTGGCGCAAGCTGGTGGATGGCGTGCTGAAGGGCGCGCCGTTCGAAAAGCTGGTCGGCAAAACCTATGACGGGGTGAGGATCGATCCGCTCTATCCGCGCGCCACAGGCGTTGCACCGGTGGTCGGACGGCCCGCGGCGGCGCCATGGCAAATCATGCAGCGGATCGACCATCCCGACGCGGCCGCCGCAAACGCGCAGGCGCTGACCGATCTCGAGAACGGCGCAACGGGTCTCGCGCTGGTGTTCGCCGGCGGCAATGGCAGCTACGGTTTCGGTCTGGAACCGACGGCCGATGCGATCGCAAAAGTCTTGAAGGACATTCATCTCGACGCCGGTATCGACCTTGAACTGCAGATCGGCCCGCAGTCGCGAATGGCGGCGATCCATGTCGCGGAATATGTGAAGAGCCGAGGTCTTGATCCTGCCGCCTGCAACATTCGCTTCGGACTGGATCCGCTCGCGGCGGGCGCGGTGTGGGGCCACAGCCCGTATACTTGGGAGGAGATCGCTCCTGCCGTCACCAGCGCTATCAAGGGCCTTGCTGCGCTCGGCTTCAAGGGGCCGTTTGCGTCCGCCGACGGGCGCGTGATCCACGATGCCGGCGGATCGGAGGTGCAGGAACTCGCCTTCGTGCTCGCCTGCGGCACCGCCTATTTGCGCGCGATCGAAGGCGCCGGTGTTCCGCTGGAGCAGGCGCAGGGCATGGTCTATGCGCGGCTTGCTGCGGACGCCGATCAGTTCCTGACCATGGCGAAGTTCCGCGCGCTGCGGCTGCTGTGGGCACGCATTGAGACCGCCTGCGGCTTGACGCCCAAGCCGCTGTTCATCGCCGCGGATACCGCCTGGCGCATGCTGACGCAGCGTGACCCCTACGTGAACATGCTGCGCGCGACCATGGCGACGTTTGCGGCGGGGCTTGCTGGCGCCAATGCGATCACGGTGCTGCCGCATACGCTGGCGCTCGGGCTGCCCGATCCGTTCGCGCGGCGTGCGGCGCGCAACACCCAGCTTCTGCTGCTCGAGGAAAGCAACCTCGCCAAGGTCAGCGATCCCGCCGCGGGCGCAGGTGGCATCGAGACGCTGACCACGCAGCTCTGCGAAGCGGCTTGGGCTCTGTTCCAGGAAACCGAGAAGGCCGGCGGCGCCTTCGCCGCGCTCCAGCAAGGCGTGTTACAGAGCAAGGTCGCTGCCACGCGCAAGGCGCGCGAGGCCAATATCGCAAAGCGCCGCGACGTGTTGACCGGTGCCAGCGAATTTCCGAATTTGCATGAGCGGGAGACGGTGGTGCTGAAGGCGACGCCGATTGCGCTCGCACCCTACGGCGAGCGAAAATACAGGTTCGATGCGCTACCACCGATCCGACTGGCGGAACCGTTCGAGGCGCTCCGCGACAAGTCGGATGCGATGTTGAAGGCCGGCGGCGCGCGGCCAAAGCTGTTCCTCGCCAATCTCGGCACACCCGCCGACTTCACCGCCCGCGCGACGTTTGTCAAGAGCTTCTTCGAGACCGGCGGCATCGAGGCCATCGATACCGATGGCTTTGACAATCCGGCCGAGCTAGCCGCTGCGTTCAAGGCTTCCGGCGCCGCGCTCGCCTGCCTTTGTTCCAGCGACAAGGTCTATGCCGGCCAGGCGGAAGCCGCCGCACAGGCCCTGCAAACCGCCGGCGCGCGACATATCTATCTGGCAGGCCGCCCGGCCGCGGCCGAGGCGGCGTTGCGTGCCGCCGGCGTCACCGGCTTCGTCTTTGCCGGTGCCGATGCGCTTGCTACGCTGCAGGAAGCCTATCGACGGATGGAGCAGCCATGACCGAAGCGGGCCAACCAGTTCTCACCGGCGGCTGCCAATGCGGAGCGGTGCGCTTTGCTGTCTCGACGGCACCTGCGAAGATTAGCATCTGTCATTGCCGGATGTGTCAGAAGGCGACTGGCGCGCCGTTCGCCTCCTATGCCGACATCGAGAAAACCGACTTTGCATGGACCAAGGGCACGCCGTCGGCGTTCCAGTCCTCCTCGATCGCAATGCGCGATTTCTGCGCGGCCTGCGGCACGCCGCTCAGCTTCCGCCGCATCGACGGCCCTCGTATCGAGATCATGACCGGCACCTTCGACCGCCCGGATCACGTGGTACCGACACGGCAATATGGAACCGAATCCCGGCTCGGCTGGGTCGTAGGTATCGCCAACCTGCCGAGCCAGACCACGCAGCAGAACTACGGACCGGAGAAGATGGCAACCATCGTCAGCCATCAGCATCCGGATCACGATTGAGCGCCTCACGCGCAGCTATGATACGGTTGAAACCATGAGCCGCATTCCGAACTTCGCCGATGTCGCCTTCGAGCGCGCCGCCACCGCCGTACCAACCGGCAATGCCGAGCCATGGCTGACGCCCGAAGGCATTCTGGTGAAGCCGTCTTATGACGAGGCTGATCTCGCGGGGCTCGATTTCCTCGAGACCTATCCGGGCATCACGCCTTACCTGCGCGGCCCCTACCCGACCATGTATGTCAATCAGCCCTGGACCATCCGGCAATATGCCGGCTTCTCCACGGCGGAGGATTCCAACGCCTTCTACCGCCGCAATCTCGCGGCCGGACAGAAGGGCCTCTCGGTCGCGTTCGATCTCGCCACGCATCGCGGCTATGACAGCGATCACCCGCGCGTCGGCGGCGATGTCGGCATGGCCGGCGTTGCCATCGATTCCATCTACGACATGCGCACGCTGTTTGCAGGGATTCCGCTCGACCAGATGAGCGTGTCCATGACCATGAACGGCGCGGTGCTGCCGATCCTGGCACTGTTCGTCGCGGCCGCGGGTGAGCAGGGCGTGCCGCCGGAAAAACTCTCGGGCACCATTCAGAACGACATTCTGAAAGAATTCATGGTGCGCAATACCTATATCTATCCGCCTGCGCCGTCGATGCGGATCATCTCGGACATCTTTGCGTACACCTCGCAAAAGATGCCGAAATACAATTCGATCTCGATCTCCGGCTATCACATGCAGGAAGCCGGCGCGACGCAGGACCTCGAGCTCGCCTATACGCTGGCCGACGGCGTCGAATATCTGCGGGCGGGTCTCGCCGCCGGGCTCGACGTCGACCGCTTCGCGCCACGCCTGTCGTTCTTTTGGGCGATCGGCATGAACTTCTTCATGGAAGTCGCCAAGATGCGCGCGGCGCGGCTGCTCTGGGCCAAGCTGCTCAAGCCCTTCAATCCGAAGGATCCGCGCTCGCTGTCGCTTCGCACGCATTGCCAGACCTCGGGCTGGTCGCTGACCGCGCAGGACGTCTTCAACAATGTGATGCGCACGACGGTGGAGGCGATGGTGGCGACGCAAGGTCACACCCAGTCGCTGCACACCAACGCACTCGACGAGGCCCTGGCGCTGCCGACCGACTTCTCCGCCCGCATCGCCCGCAACACACAGCTCTTCCTGCAGCAGGAGAGCGGCACCACCCGGATCATCGATCCCTGGGGTGGGTCGTACTATGTCGAGCGGCTGACGCGCGATCTCGCCGCGAAGGCGTGGAGCCATATCCAGGAGGTCGAGGAGCTCGGCGGCATGGCCAAGGCGATCGAGGCCGGCGTGCCGAAGCTGCGCATCGAGGAGGCCTCGGCGAAGACGCAGGCGCGCATCGATGCCGGCAAGCAGGCGGTGATCGGCGTCAACAAGTACAAGCCGACGGACGAAGCTCCGATCGAAATCCTCAAGGTCGACAACAGCAACGTTCGCCGGCTCCAGATCGACAAACTGGCGCGGCTGAGATCCGAGCGCAACCAGAAGGACGTCGACGCCGCGCTCGCCGCACTGACGCGGTCGGCCGGCGAAGGCAACGGCAATCTGCTCGCGCTCGCCATCGACGCGGCACGGGCGAAGGCGACTGTCGGCGAAATCTCCGACGCGATGGAAAAGGTGTTCGGCCGGCACCGTGCCGAGATCAAGTCCATCACCGGCGTCTACAAGCGAGAGGCGTCCAGCATGGGTAACCGGGTCGAGAAGGTTCAGGCGCTGATCGACGCCTTCGAGGAGGCGGAAGGACGCCGGCCGCGCATCTTGGTCGCCAAGATCGGCCAGGACGGCCACGACCGCGGCCAGAAGGTGATCGCCTCGGCGTTTGCCGATATCGGCTTCGACGTCGACATCGGGCCGCTGTTCGCCACCGCCGACGAAGCCGCCCGCCAAGCGGTCGAGAACGACGTGCACATCCTCGGCGTCTCCTCGCTCGCTGCTGCCCACCTCACCGCGGTGCCGGAATTGAAGGCGGCGCTGAAGAAGCAGGGCCGCGACGACATCATGATCATCGTCGGCGGCGTGGTGCCGCCACAGGATTACGACGCGCTCTATGCGGCCGGCGCCGAGGCGATCTTCCCACCTGGCACGGTGATCGCGGACGCGGCCGAGGAGCTGATCCGCAAGCTGAATGCAAGGCTCGGGCATAGCGAGGCGGCGGAGTAATTCCGCCGCCGCTCGACATCCGTGAGGGCTGACGTGAGAGACCATCGTGCAACGGCACGCGCGGGACTGCTTCTTCGTACCATCGCGATCCTCTTGGCGGTCACCGCGATCGGAACAGCATCGCCTTCCCTCGCCGCCGATCCCAAGCCCGACGCAATCATCAAGACCAAGAGCATCGAAGCGCGCGTTTTCCTCGACGACAGGATCAAGACCGACGCGCCGCTGGCGGCAGATTGTCTCGCCGAAGGCAAAAAGTGGCTCGACAAGAACGCGGCCGAAGCCGCCGCCTCGCGCAAGCAGGATCCACAGTTCTTCAAGGACGGCGGCTGGGACTTTGAACGCAAATATGCGATCCGCTCGGTGGTCGCCGATCGCTATGCCAGCGTCCTGCGCAACGAGTATATGGACACCCACGGCGCTCACCCCAACTCGGACGTGAACACGATCCTGTGGGACAAGACTGAGAACAAGCGCATCTCGATCCGCCCGTTCTTCATCGAGACGACCGATAATGGTCCGACGATGAAGGCGATGGTGAAGGCCGTGATTGCTTCGCTCAAGATCGAGAAGAAGAGGCGCGATACCAGCGAGACTGCAACCGACGAATGGTTCAAGGAGCTGAAGCCGAGCCTGCTTAAGATCGGCGCGGTAACGCTCGCGCCGTCGACCGAAGCAGGCAAGAGTTCCGGTCTCACCTTCCACTACCCGCCCTACGCGGTCGGCCCTTACGCCGAGGGCGAATATGTCGCCTTCGTGCCGTGGGAGCAGCTGAAGCCATATCTCACCCCAGAAGGCGCGCGCATCTTTGGCGGTGCGCGGCCGAAGGGCGATGCGGACGAGGCTCAGTGATTGCCGTAAGCTCGAAGGAGCCCCTTTGCGCACAGCGCCGTCGGGCTGCTGCTTGCGACATCAGTGCAAAGCCGCATAGAATGTCACATTAGCAAGAGCCCGATTCCCGAGGGCGCCGCCGGGAAAATTGATGTCAGGAATTACGCGCCGCACCTTCGCGGCCTCTTCTGTAGCTACGGCCGCTTCCGCTCTTCTCACGCCTGCGCGCGCGCAAGCCTATCCGGCGCGGCCGGTGAGCTTGATCGTGCCCTGGGGTGCGGGTGGCGGAACGGATGCAACCGCGCGCATCCTCGCGACGCTCCTGGAAAAGGAGCTCGGCCAGCCATTCAACGTCGTCAACCGCACCGGCGGGTCCGGCGTCGTTGGTCATGCCGAGATCGCATCCGCGGCGCCGGACGGCTACACGATCGGCATGCTGACGGTGGAAATCTCGATGCTGCATTGGCAGGCCTTGACGCATCTGACGCCGCGGAACTTCACAGCCCTTGCGCTGATGAACGAAGACCCGCCGGGCATCCAGGTCGCTGCGTCCTCGCCCTACAAGACGGTGAAGGAGCTCATGGATGCTATCAAGATGGCGCCGCCGGGAAAGTTCAAGGCGTCGGGCACGGGGCAAGGCGGCATCTGGCATCTCGCACTCGTCGGCTGGATGCAGGCGATGGGATTGCCGGCGAACCAGGTCTCGTGGTCGGCGTCGAATGGCGCAGCACCGGCCATGCAGGATCTCGTCGCAGGTAGCCTCGATCTCACCACCTGCTCAGTGCCGGAGGCGCGGACCACCATCGAGGCCGGTCAGGCGCGGAGCCTCGCGATCATGGCCCCTGAGCGCAATCCGATCTTCGCCGGCGTCCCGACGCTGAAAGAGGCGCTTGGCGTCGACTATTCCACTAGCTCATGGCGCGGCATCGGCGCACCCAGAGGCCTGGCCCCGGAGGTCGCCACAAAGCTGACCGCGGCCTTGATGAAGGTGTACGACTCCGCCGAGTTCAAGGACTTCATGACGAGGCGCGGCTTCGGCACCGTGTGGCGCGATGCTAGCCAGTTCACAACCTTCATGGACCAGGCCGATGCCCAGATGGGGCAAGCCATGAAAGCAGCCGGTTTTGCCAAGGGTTGAATCAGATGGCCTGATTTGACACGTCATTCCGAGCGCCTGTCCCGCGGCAACAGCCTTTGAGCTAGGGGCCCTCGCCTGCCTCGCCGGGTCGTTGTAAAGCATGGCATGGTTGAGAAGAAGGCTCCTCCGCTGGATATCAAATCCCTCGCCCGTGACCTCCGCGCAGGCCAGCGGGCGGCGCTGGCGCGAGCTATCACGCTGGTGGAGAGCCGGCGCGGCGACCACCAGGCGCTGGCGCGGGAGCTCGTGCAGACGCTCTTGCCGGATACCGGCAAGGCGGTCCGCGTCGGCATCACCGGCTCGCCCGGCGTCGGCAAATCCACCACCATCGACGCGCTCGGCACTTACCTGATCGACCAGGGCCACAAGGTTGCGGTGCTGGCGGTCGATCCATCCTCGGCGCGCAGCGGCGGCTCGATCCTCGGCGACAAGACCCGGATGGCGCGACTGTCGGCCTCAGACGACGCCTTCATCCGCCCCTCACCATCCTCGGGTACGCTCGGCGGCGTCGCGGCCAAGACCCGCGAGGCGATGCTGCTGTGCGAGGCGGCCAGCTTCGACGTCGTGCTGGTCGAGACGGTCGGGATCGGCCAGTCCGAGACCGCGGTCTGCGACATGACGGATTTCTTCCTCGCCTTGATGCTGCCGGGCGGCGGCGACGAGCTCCAGGGCATCAAGAAGGGCCTGGTCGAGCTCGCCGACATGATCGCGATCAACAAGGCCGACGGCGACAATCTCAAGCGCGCCAACATCACGGCGGCCGACTATCGCAGCGCGCTGCATATCCTCACCCCCCGCTCCGAGCACTGGCACCCACCCGTCGAGACCTATTCGGCGCTGACCGGCGACGGCATCGCAAAGCTCTGGCAGAAAATCCTCGACCACCGCAAGGCGATGAACGCATCCGGCGATTTCGCCGCGCGTCGACGCGAGCAGCAGGTGAAGTGGATGTGGTCGATGCTGGAGCAGCGCATGCTTGCGCGTCTGCGCAGTGAGGCGTCGGTCCGCAGCAAGGTCAAGAGGATCGAGGCAGAGGTGGCCGACGGCCGTCTCACGCCGGCGCTCGCCGCCGAGCAGATTCTGGAGTTGCTGCAATGAGCGACAAGCTCCGCATTCTCCTCACCGGCTTCGGACCGTTTCCGGGCGCTCCGTATAATCCGACGCAGCCGCTGGTGGCGCGGTTGGCGCGACTGCGCCGACCGGCACTCGATGATGTCGCGATCGCGACCCACATCTTCCCGGTCACCTATGCCGCAGTCGACCGGCAATTGCCAGAGGTGCTCGCTGCGCACAAGCCGGACGCATTGTTGATGTTCGGCCTCGCGGCGCGGACCTCGTACCTTCGCATCGAAACCCGCGCGCGCAATGCCGTCACCATGCTCTGGCCCGATGCCGCCAACACCCGCTCGAGCAAGCGCGGCATCGCCGCCAATGCAGATGCGATGACGTTCGGCCCGCACACGGCAAGGCTGCTGCGCGCAGCGCGCCTCACCGGCATCGATGCGCGCCCCTCGCGCGATGCCGGCGCCTATCTCTGCAACTATCTGAGCTGGCGCGCGATCGAGAACGTGAAGGCCGGCGGGCCACAGCTCGCGGCGTTCATCCACATTCCCCTGCTCGCGCGTGGTGGCGCGTCGCGGCGCCAAGGCGCGCCGCGGATCACGCTGGAGGAACTGGTGGATGCCGGCGAGGCAATGCTGATGGAGATGGTGCGATTGGCGCGGAAGAGGCGCGCCTCGTCGGAGGTAAACATTTAACCCTACTGCGAACAATCCTCACGGCCCCGAGCGCGCTGCGCTACCTAACCGCTGCGGACATCTCCCGCGTCCGCCGGAGGACGCGTCATGACCCTCAACCGTCGTCATCTCATCGGCGCCTCGGCCACCGGCCTCGCCGGCGCGCTGGCCCTGCCGGCCGACGCTGCGCGTGCGGCGCCGTTGACGTCCCTGCTCGGCCGCGATGCGACCCAGTACGGCGTGCGGCCCGGGAGCAACGAGGATCAGACCCGCGCGCTCCAGCACGCCGTCGACGAGGCTGCGCGAGCACAAATGCCGCTGGCGCTGCCGCCCGGGGTCTATCGCAGCGGATTGCTGCGGCTCCCGAATGGCGCGCAGCTGATCGGCGTGCGCGGCGCGACGAAGATTGTCTTCACCGGCGGCCCTTCAATGATCCAGAGCGACGGCTCAGACTCGATTGGCCTCACCGGCATCACCTTCGACGGCGGCGGCATTGCGCTGCCGACACGGCGCGGGCTGATCCATTGCCTCGGCGGCCGCGACGTCCGCATTACCGATTGCGAAATCACCGGCTCCGGCGGCAGCGGCATCTGGCTCGAGCAGGTGTCCGGCGACATCTCCGGCAACATCTTTACCAGCACCGCGGTCACGGCCGTGGTCTCGTTCGATGCCAAGAGGCTCAGCGTTTCGCGCAATACCATCATCGGCACCAATGACAACGGCGTCGAGATCCTGCGCAATTCGATCGGCGATGACGGCACGCTGGTCGCTGACAACCGCATCGAGGACATCAAGGCCGGACCTGGCGGCTCCGGCCAGTACGGCAATGCCATCAACGCCTTCCGCGCCGGCAACGTGATCGTGCGCGGCAATCGCATCAGGAACTGCGACTACTCCGCCGTGCGCGGCAACTCGGCCTCGAACATCCACATCACCGGCAACAGCGTCAGCGACGTGCGCGAGGTCGCGCTCTATTCGGAGTTCGCGTTCGAGGCCGCCGTGATCGCCAACAACACCGTGGATGGCGCCGCCGTCGGCGTCTCCGTCTGCAACTTCAACGAAGGCGGCCGCATTGCCGTGGTCCAGGGCAACATCATCCGCAATTTGATCCCGAAGCGGCCGATCGGGACCGCGCCGGACGACGATGCCGGCGTCGGCATCTACATCGAGGCAGACACCTCCGTGACCGGCAATGTGATCGAGAACGCGCCATCCTACGGCATCGTCGCCGGCTGGGGCAAATATCTGCGTGACGTCGTGATCTCCGGCAACGTGATCCGAAAGGCGCTGGCCGGCGTCGGCGTCTCCGTGGTGCCGGGCGCCGGCACCGCGCTCGTCAACAACAACATGATCTCCGAGACCCCGCGCGGCGCCGTGGTCGGCCTCGACCATGCGCGCGCGGTGACGGCGGACCTGTCAGCCGACGGCGCACAGCGCTTTGCGCAGGTCGTGGTCGGCGGCAATGCGGTGCGGCGGTAGGATACAGTCGGTATCGTCTTGGACCAACGAAGCGCGGATCCAGGACCCATTATCCCAGGATAGGGCTCTATGGGCGGTACCGATCGCGGTGTCCTCTTGAGAGATTCCGCAGTATGGGTCCCCAGAGTTCACCTGGCCTTGGCCAGGACGACGGCGGCGTGTTTGGCCGGCACCAGAGCTTCAGAAGCTAAAACGTGTTCCGCAGCAGCGGGTACTTCGCCTCGATGCCGTCGAAGCTCAGGGTGAACTCAACGACGCGGTCGGGGGCTGCGACGATTTCGCCGGCCGGGGGCGAGAACTGCTGCAGAAGCGCTGCAAGCGGCGCGATCGGGGCTTCGGTGATTTCGGCAAGCACGTCCGGCGTGGGAACGAGCGCCACGGGCACGGCGGTCTCGGGCGCGATGTGCACGGCCTTCGGCTGTACGGTCTGCACCTGTTCGCGCGGCGCGATGCGAGGCATCGTCGCAGGCGACCAGCCGAATGCGGGCGTTACGCTCGCCGCCGCCACAGCCACGTCCTCGCCGGTTGTGATGGCACGCCAGGTCTGAACGGCGCGCTTGGCTTCCTGGATGTTTTCGAGGAACGCGAGCTCGGAGTGATAGCGGCGCCAGCGTCCGGTCTCGAACATTTCAGTCAAATGTTCCAGCCGCTGCTCAGCAAGCGCGCACCAGCGCGCTGCAATGTCGCGGCCGCAAGCCACGGCGCGCACAGACTCTTGGCGATGTGTCATGGACCAGCCCGTCAGGAGAAAAATACGGACGCGGGGACGCAACGCACACGAATCAATTTAAACGCGACATGAATATTTTGTGGAAAAGTTTTGGCTTGTCCAGCAACGACACGATATTCGTCGTCAAATTCCGTAGTCGTGCGGAGTTTTAAGAGGTTTTCGAGTCAAGCCTCGCACAAGCATAGTGCGCCTGCGGCGCGCCGCCGGGGCGATAGCCGTGATGCAGCCGCGATCTCTCAACCAGAAGCTGATGTCGCGCGCCGCCTCAATGAATTGGAGATCAGAAAAGAAGAGACCCGTCCGGGGGGACAACCGGACGGGTCGAGCCATATAAGCGCTTGGGGTGGATGGGCGCTCGCGCCTGATATGACTGATGGGGAGGGATGACCGCTCCCACATAATTTGGTCGTGGCAGCCGGCTGGAACGTTCAATGCGGCGCTCGATTTTCTGGCTATCGCGCCGCGTGCAGCTTTGTCGCAGCCGTTATCGCGTCGGCTGCCTATCCGCCTGAGAAACCGTGGATTTATCGTCCGCGCTCGACAGCGAGGGTTGCTCTATTGCGCGGACGCCAGGCTCGTCGCGACGCGTCCCGATATCTTCACGTTTAGTTGTACCGGATGCGGCGGCGACGGGCGTCGCGCTGTCGGCCGGAACAGCCATGACTGCGGCAAACGCGTCGGCCTCACCGTCGCCGAACAGATCGTCTCGGCCCGGTGAACCGAGGTCGCGCGCGGTCTTTGCAAGCGTCAAGCGCAACGCTTCCGGCTTCAGCGCGTAATTGCGTTCCAGCAGCAGTGCCGCGACGCCGGAGACATAGGCGGCCGAGAACGAGGTGCCCGACGTCATCTGATATTTGCCGTCCGGCGCCGGCAGGAAGATGTCGACGCCGGGTGCGGCAAGCGCGATGTAATTGCCGCGGTTGGACGCGGTGAACAGCCTGTCCTGCTGGTCGGTGGCGCTGACCGCGATGACGTTGGGATTGGCGGCGGGGTAGAGCGGCGGCGACTTCGACCCCGCATTGCCAGCCGCCGCAATCAGCACCAAGCCGCGCGCGGCGGTCGCCGCAATGGCGCGTTCGATCACCGCGTCTTTCGGACCGGCAAAGCTCATATTGACGATCTGCGCGCCGTGCTCGGCGGCATAATTCAGCGAGCGCAGGATGACGTAGGAAGAGCTCTCGGCACCGCCCGTGGTGCCGCCGAAGGCGCGGATGGCGATGATGCGCGCCTCCGGCGCGCTGCCCATCAGCCGCGCATGCGCGACGATGGCGCCGGCGATGCCGGTGCCGTGGACGTGCGGGCCCTCGGTGCTGCCGAGCGCATCGAAGTTGTCGGCGATGGAATTGGCAAGCTCCGGATGCCTGGCGTCGATCCCGGAATCGATCACAGCGACCGTGACGTTGGCGCCGTGCGCCAGTGTGTGGGCCTGCGGCAGGCGCAGCCTTGCCAGCGCATATTGCGCCGGGTCGCCCTCGGTCGGCACCGACGATCTCTGGTCCTGGAGCATGTAGCGGAAGTTCGGCTGGAGCGAGCGTACGCTGGCATCGCCGGCAAATTCGCGCCGCACGGTTTCGGACGGGCGCCCGTCGGTGATGCGGAACAGGCCGATCGTGGCCCCGACCAGCGGAAAATTCTCGGAATCGATGCGCTCCAAGCCGTGCCTCCGGGCAAGCTCGTCGGCTTCGGTCAGCGACAGAGCACTATCGATCTCGGCGACGAATTCGTTGGCGAAGGTTCGCAGGTTCGCGGTAACCGGCGTCTTGTTGCGGCGGCCGTTGCCGGCGCTCTTTTTGCCGGACTTTCGGGAGCCGTCGCCATCCGCGTTCGGTTGCGCCAAGCACTCGCCGGCGGCGTCACGATACGGCGCGGTGCAGGCCGGATAGAGGTTCGGCGAGTAGCGCGCATAGGGCAGCACGACGGTCGGCGCCATCCGCGCCGACGAGATCCGCGCGGTCGTCACCACACGGGGAGCGCGATCGACGGCAACCACTCTTGCGGCAGCGCCCGGGCCGACCCGTGCGGCAACGCTGGGAGAGATGGTCGGCGTACGCGAGGGGACACTGATCGTCGGCGTCCGCATGATGGCCTGTGCGTGCGCGACCTCGATGCCTAGACAGGCGGCGAGCAGGAGCGCGGCTCCGACCGACGAAGCGTAGGCGCCTGCTCTTACCCCACCATTGGACTTGCGATTGGACTTGCGCGGCATGATCTCAGGGACGTCTTACGGCGCCGCCACGGCGAGATTGACGAACTTTTCGCGCTGCATCTTGCCGAGCAGCGAGGCGAGCTCGTCCTGGCTCATCGCCCTGTCGAACTGGAGGCGGAACATACCGCCCTTGGCGCCGTCGATGATCGAGGCCTGATAGCTGCCGAGCAGCGAGGTGATGTCGGCCACGCGCGCCTCGGGCGTGAAACGCACCAGCGCGCGCGCCGGTGCGGAGGCGGCTCCCAGCTCGCGCGTGATCGGGGCGTTGGTGGAGAGCGAGGCCGTCTGAAAGGTTGCGGTCTGGCTCTTCATCAGCACGGCGCCAATGACACCGGCCTGGAGCAGCAGCGCGATCGCGCCGAGGCTTGCCGACCAGGCCAGCGCGCGGGGCGACAGGCTCGCGAAGAAGGTCGAGATGCGCGCCGATAGCGGCAGCGCGCCCGTTGCCCGCGCAGGCTCGGCGTCGATCGCGGCGAACAACTTCTGCATCGCGCGTGCCGACGGCGCGCCGAGGCTCTCGTTCAAATGGATGGTTTCCTCGTACTCGCCGCGGATCGCAGCATATTGCCTGGCGAGTGCCGAATCCCGCGCCAGCGCCTCCTCGACGCGGCGGGCGTCACGGGCGTTCAGCGTGCCGGCGGCATGCCACGGCAGCAGCATCTCGATTTCACTGGGCTCTTGCTCCAGCATCTTCTTGCTCAATGCCATCATGGCCAGCCTCGTTCAATGCCGGCTGCCTTCAGCAGTTCGGCCAATTTCTTGCGCGCATAGAACAAGCGCGTCTTCACAGTGTTCTCCGGTATCCCGACGATTTCGGCCACTTCTTCCACGGACTTCTCGTGGTAGTAGACGAGATCGACGATTTCCCGATGGTCCGGCGAGAGGCCCGTCAAACACTCCCGCAACGCTGCACTGGTATCCTTCTTCTGCACCACCGTTTCCGGATCGTCTGACGTATCCTCGATCGCATTCGCGGCGGCGTCGTCCAACTCAAAATCCTTCCTGCGCCGGAGCGCAGACAGGGCCTTGAATCGGGTGATTGCCAGCAGCCAGGTGGAAACGGCGGATCGGCCCTCGAACTTGCCGGCTTGGCGCCAGACGTCGAGAAATACCTCGCTGATGAGGTCTTCCGCCTTCTGCTCGTCCCGCACGAGCCTCAGACCGAACCGATACACCCTGACATGGTGCCGCCCGTACAGCACCTGCATGGCGAGCCGGTCGCCTTGAGCGATCCGGGCGATCAGGATCTCGTCCGAAGCCGCCTGTGTCACGCTCAAAGGCCGTCTCGCAAGATTGGTCGGGTCGGAACGGCGGACGGTTCGACGGAAGATGCAAGAATCTTCAACCTACCGCGTTCATACGGGCGCCTGTGTGATCTACCCCACATCGGCGTATTTTCCTGTAGCCGTCCAGGGCGCCGGACCGCCCTCATCCGTGTCGGTAACATAATACTAAAACACTTTCCCGCCGAAGACCGCGCAAGGCCCCGCGACCTTACCAAGCCTCGGTCCATAGCACAGCCTTACACAGCGCATCCTGAAGGCCCCGCGGCCCGATTGCCGGCGATCCCTAATCGCTCGCTAATTTCCCTATCGGATCAAGACCGTTTTGGCGGTGCAGCAAGCCTAGATTCGCCGGGCGAGGATACCAAACCTAAAGGCTTGCCACGTAGATTTTTGGACTGACATCCACCAATGGCGAGACCATGAGCACGGCCGCGACATCCCTCCCGGACCGGAATGCCGCAGAAGCTGCGGATCTCGCGTTGACCTCCGACGCGACGATGCCGGAGATGCGCGCGCGGCGGATGCGGCAGCGTCGCCAGATGTATGCCGGCCAGGTCGTAAGCTACTCGCTTGGCGCGTCGGTTCTGCTGCTTTATGCCCATGACGGCGCGGTCGCGATGGCCGTTCCCTCGCTGTTCTGGCTCGGCGGCCTGCTCATCATCGGCACGTTCACGGTGCTGTCGGAAGCCGGTGTCGGCGACCGCCACAGCGATCACTATCTCACCGTGTTCCAGATCTCAGCGCACATAGCGCTTCAGTTCGTGTTCCTGGTGTCGGCGCCGACAGTCGGGATCGCCTTCATCGCCGTCCTGTTCCTGATCTTCGCATTCGGTACGCTGCGCATGAGGTCGAGCCAGGCGATGGTCACCTGGGGTCTCGCAACCTGCGGACTCGGTTTGGTCTTCCTGGCCTCGGACCTGCCGATCGGACTTCCCGTCGGAACCCGCCTCGAGCGCACCGCCTCGATGCTTTGCTTCGTCCTGGTGATCGGCCAGTGCGCCTTTCTCGGGCTGTTCGGCGCCACGCTGCGGAAGATCCTGTACCGGCGCAGCATCGAGCTGAAGGCCGCATATCAGCGCATCGAGGAACTCGCCGAACTCGACGAGCTCACCGGCTCCTACAACCGCCGCTGCATCATGCGGCATCTCGACGCCGAGATTGAAATATCGCGGCAGGCGGCCGCGCCTTGCGCGATCGCACTGATCGATCTCGACTGGTTCAAGCGCATCAACGACGCGCACGGTCATCCCGTCGGCGACGAGGTGCTGCGCACTTTCGCAATCACGATTTTTGCCAACATCCGCCCCGCCGATCGTTTCGGCCGTTACGGCGGCGAGGAATTTTTGCTGTTGCTGCCGGGAATGGCGGGCGACGTCGCGTCGCGCATGCTCGATCGGCTGCGCGGAATCGTCGCGGACCTCGACTGGAGCGCATTCTCCCCCGGCATGCGCGTGACGATTTCAGCCGGCGTCGTAACGCTGCACGACAACGATACTGCCGACACGTTTCTCGCGCGCGCCGACCGCGCGCTCTATTCGGCCAAGGCGCAAGGGCGCAACTGCATTGCATCGAGCTGACCAATCCATTTCCTCCAGGGCGCGCAGAAGCCGCCGCGGGATCGAACGCTCCAGGACAGGGCTATGAGATCCAAATCCGCCAAGCCAGCCGAAAACCTGCTCGACGAATTGCAGGCGGCACTCTCGCACGGCACCGTCGTGCGCCGCGTCGAGACGCTGCGCCGGATCACCGATCTCTTCGTCAACAACGCGGTGGACTATTCCGACGACCATGTCCGGCTGTTCGACGACGTGTTCCAGTGCCTGATCGGGCAGATCGAAACGTCGGCCAGGGCGCTGCTTGCCGACCGCCTCGCGCCGATGGCGGCCGCGCCGCCCAAAACCATCCGCACGCTCGCGCTCGACGAGGTCATCGAGGTCGCCGGCCCCGTCCTGACGAAGTCGGAGTGCCTGGATGAGGTAACCCTGATCGAGATTGCGCACAGCAGGGGCCAGGCGCATCTCAAGGCGATCTCGCTTCGGCGGGTGCTCTCCGAAGCATTGAGCGACGTGCTGGTGACGCGCGGCGACGAAGAGGTGGTGCAATTGACCGTCAAGAATCCGGGCGCGCAGCTCTCCGAGGGAAGCCTCACCGAGCTCGTCATACGCGCCGAACGCGACGACGACCTCGCCAGCTGCATCGGCCTGCGGCCCGACCTGCCGCGCCATCATTACCTGAAGCTGGTCGCGAAAGCGTCGCTCAGCGTGCGCAAGAAGCTCGAAGCTGCCCATCCGGAGCTCGCCGAAGAAGTCTCGAGTGTGGTGCAGGAAGCCGCCCAGCGCGTTCGCGCCGCCGCCGTGACGAGGCAGATCGAGATGGCGCGGGCGCTGGTGAAGTCGCTGCACGACGACGGCCGTCTCAATGAATTCCAGGTCGCGACCTTCGCCGAGCAGGGCAAGTTCGACGAGACCAGCGCAGGGCTCGCCGCGCTCGCTGGCGTCTCGGTCGAGACTGCCGAGAGCATCATGATCGAGAGCCGCACCGAGGGCGTGATGCTCCTCGCCAAGGTCGCGGGCATGTCGTGGCCGAGCGTGCGCGCCATTATCGCCATGCGCGAAAAATTATCCGGCGGTTCGCAGACGGACACGCTGACCCTGCGCAACACGTACGAGGCCCTGCGCAGCTCGACCGCGCAGCAGGTGCTGCGCTTTCACCGCATGCAACAGGGCGCGACGCCGGCGGCGTGAGGACCGCGTGCCGCCGCCAATGTCAGGCATCGGGCATGCGATGCAGCAGCTTGTCGAGCGTGATCGGGTAGTCCCGCACGCGTACGCCGATCGCATTGTAGATGGCGTTGGCCAACGCCGCAGCGACGCCGCATAGCCCGAGTTCACCGATCCCCTTGGCCTTCATCGGCGAAGACATCGGGTCGGTTTCGTCCAGGAAGATCGTATCCTGGTGCGGAATGTCGGCATGGACGGGGACTTCGTAACCGGCGAGATCATGGTTGACGAAGAGGCCGGTGCGCTTGTCCACCGCCAGCTCTTCCATCAGCGCCGCACCGACGCCCATCGTCATTGCGCCGATCACCTGGCTGCGTGCGGTCGTCGGGTTGAGGACACGGCCCGCGGCACAGACGGCGAGCATGCGGCGAACCCGGATCTCCGCGGTCGCTGCGTCCACGCCGAGCTCGACGAAATGTGCGCCGAACGTCGATTGCTGATGGGTCTTGGCGAGATCGCCATATTCGATCGAATCCTCCGCCACGAGCTCGCTTTCGGAAGCCGCCTGTCCCAGCGGGGCGCTCCGGTTGCCCCAGGACACTTGTCCATCCGAGAAGGCGACGTCTGCAGAGTTGAAGCCGAGCTTCTGCGCCACCGCCTCGCGCAGCTTGACGCAGGCTGCATAGACGCCCGATGTCGAGTTGTTCGCACCGAACTGGCCGCCGGAGCCGGCTGACACGGGGAAACGGGAGTCGCCGAGGCGCACCACGACCTTTTCGACCGGCACGCCCATCATCTCCGCCGCGGTCTGGGCGATGATGGTGTAGCTGCCTGTTCCGATGTCCGTCATATCGGTCTCGACAGTCACGATCCCGCGTCGGTCGAGACGGACGCGCGCACCCGACTTCATCAGAAGGTTGTTGCGGAACGCGGCGGCCATGCCGACGCCCACCAGCCAACGGCCTTCACGCCGCTTGCCAGGCTCGGCATTTCGCGCGCTCCAACCGAAGCGTTCCGCGCCAAGACGCATGCATTCCACGAGTTGACGCTGCGAGAAAGGACGGTTGGGATGTTCGGGATCGACCTGGGTGTCGTTGCGCGCGCGGAATTCGATCGGATCGAGATTCAATCGCTCCGCCATCTCGTCCATGGCGATCTCGAGCGCCATCATGCCAGGCGCCTCTCCGGGAGCCCGCATGGCGTTGCCCTCGGGCAGATCGAGCATGGCCAGACGCAACGCCGTCATTCGGTTCTCGCCGGAATAGAGCAGACGGGTCTGCTGGACCGCCGTCTCCGGCCTGCCGTCCGGTAAATTGCCCGACCAGCTCTCGTGTCCAATCGCGGTGATCTTGCCATCCCGGGTCGCGCCGATGCGAATTCGCTGGATGGTCGCCGGACGATGCGTCGTGTTGTTGAACATCAGGGGACGCTGCATCGCGACCTTGACCGGACGCTTCGCAGCACGGGCGCCGAGTGCCGCGAGGACCGCGTCCGACCGGAGAAACAATTTTCCGCCAAACCCCCCTCCGATGAAGGGCGAAATGAGGCGAACGTTCTCTTTCGGCAAGCCAAGCGTCTTTGCGACGTCCTCGGTCGTCCAGGCGATCATCTGGTTGGATGTCCACAGCGTCAGCTTGTCGCCCTCCCAGGCCGCCATCGACGCATGCGGCTCCATCATGGCATGGGCTTGATCCGGGGTGGTGTAGGTCGCATCAAGCTGCACCGGCGCGGCGGCGAAGGCACCCGGAAAATCGCCGACGGTCGTATCTGGCTGGCTATCACCGCGACCGGGAGGTTTGGCGGCACCGTCCCGTCCGGCCGACAGGTCGAACGAGCCCTTCGCCGCGTTGTAGTTGACCTGGACAAGATGGGCCGCGGCACGGGCCTGCTCGAACGTTTCGGCGACGACGACCGCGACGGCCTGGTGATAATGGTCGATCTCGGGGCCGCCGAGCAGCTTCGCCGTGTTGTAATTGCCCTTGCCGAGCTTGCCGGCATTCTCGGCTGTGACGATCGAGATGACACCCGGCGCGGCTTTGGCGCGGGACAGATCGATCGACGCGATCCGGCCCTTGGCGATGGCAGACCCGACAATGTAGCCGTAGGCAGGTGCAGGGCGCGAGCCGGCGTCGTGCCATTCATGAGCGTAGGTTGCCCTCCCCGTCGTCTTGAGAGGACCGTCGATCCGGCTCGTCGCATGCCCGATGATCTTGAGCTGGTCGATCGGATTCGTGGTCGCGGGCGTATCGAACTTCATGGCTCAGCCCTTCGCTTCGGCCAGCACGGCGGCGAGCGTGCGCTCGACCAAGGCCAGCTTGAATACGTTATCCCGCGTCGGCCGGGCACCGTCGAGCAGACGTGCTGCGACGGCCTTGGCGCCGCGTGGCATCTCGGCTTCCGCTGCCTCGATCCGCCACGGCTTGTGAGCGACACCTCCGACGGCGACACGACCTGATCCATCGCGCTGGACGATCGCTCCGACCGAAACCAACGCGAATGCGTAGGAGGCGCGGTCACGCACTTTCCGGTAAATATGCGTTCCGCCAGCGGGTCTTGGAAGCGTCACGGACGTGATCAGTTCGCCGGCCGCAAGCGTCGTCTCGATGTGCGGCGTGTCTCCCGGCAGACGGTGGAGATCGGCGATCGGAATATTTCGGGTCGAACCGTCCGGACGAACCGTCTGGACGGTCGCATCGAGGGCCCGCATGGCAATCGCCATGTCGCTCGGGTGCGTCGCGATGCAGGCATCGCTGGAGCCGATCACCGCATGCTGGCGGGTCACGCCGCCGATGGCGGCGCAGCCGCTGCCGGGGGCGCGTTTGTTGCACGGCTGGTTGGTGTCATAGAAATACGGGCAACGCGTTCGCTGCAGCAAATTGCCGGCCGTGGTCGCCTTGTTGCGCAATTGCCCGGACGCGCCGGCAAGCAGCGCGCGCGAGAGCAGACCATAGTCACGCCGGACCCGCGCGTCGGCAGCCAGGATCGTGTTGCGCACCAGGGCACCGATCCGCAAGCCACCTTCGGGCGTCGGTTCGATCTTATCGAAGGCCAGGCCGTTGACGTCGATCAGATGAGCCGGCGTCTCGATTTCAAGCTTCATCAGGGCGAGCAGATTGGTGCCGCCGGCGATGAATTTGGCGTTGCCGGTCTTCACGGCAGCGGACGCAGCCGCCGCGGGCGAATTCGCCTTCTCATAGGTAAAGGACTTCATGCAGGCCTCCCGGCAACCTCGGTGATCGCCTCGGCGATGTTGGAATAGGCGCCACAGCGGCAGATGTTGCCGCTCATGCGCTCGCGCAGTTCAGCGTTCGTCAATTGCAGGGCGGCATTCAGGTCGCCAGTAACGTGACTGGGAATTCCGGCCTTGATCTCATCCAGCACGGCAACGGCCGAGCAGATCTGTCCCGGCGTGCAATAGCCGCACTGGAAACCATCGTGCTTGACGAAGGCGGTCTGCATCGGATGCATGTGTTCCGGTGTACCAAGCCCCTCGATCGTGATGACGTTGTCGCCTTCATGCATGACCGCCAGCGTCAGACATGAATTGATACGCTGTCCGCCGACGATCACGGTGCAGGCACCGCATTGACCATGGTCGCAGCCCTTCTTGGTGCCGGTGAGATGGAGATGTTCGCGCAGCGCATCGAGAAGTGTGGTGCGGGTATCCAGCTTGAGCGCGCGGAGCTCATGGTTGACGCTGAGAGAAACCGTCGCCATCACGGGCTCCTCAGCCATGAGAGGAGATCCGGCGGCGGAATTCTGGGCCTGGGCGGCGCGCGGCGCGGCGCCGACCGCAACTGACGTGGCGGTTCCGATCAGAAGGTTCCGCCGCGACATTTCGAATGCGCTGGGTTTTCGCATGGTTGGGCATGTCCCTTGCTACAGCAGCGTCCGGCGACGCTCTGGCTAGAAGTCTTCCAACCGAGGTTAGTTTCCAGGTGCGATCTGGCTTAGCCCTTCACGATGGCATGAACCTATGTCCGCCATTCATGAATTGAGTCGCATCGCGCGCATGTGAAGCACCGACGCCGCGGATAAGGGACGTTGCGCCATATTACGGAGTGCGCCGGCTCGCAGACTTTGATGGGCACGTGCTTCAACGGGCCGCAGGCTCAGTAGCGCAGCACTTTCGATCCCACCAGCGCACCGATCGCGGTCACCAGCGCGGTTGCGAGCGTGTACCAGGTCGCGACGAACAACGGGGAGTCGTCGGTGCAGTGCGAGGCATAGAGCGTCGCGGCGAGCCCGGCCGACGCCAGACCGGCGAGCGCGCCTGCGAGCGCAGGGCGCGACGGCGCGCCATGCCGCAGACCGAACAGCGCGCCAGCAAGCAGCGGCAGCGACATCGCCGGGATCGCGGACAGGCACACCCTGGAGTTCTTGCCGACCATTCGCATCGTCATCGGCATCGCCGGCGCCATCATCATCTCGCCGCCGATCGCGACGGCAAGCAAGCCGACGGGAAGCAGCAGCAACCAGCCCCAGCCACGCAAAAGAGCCTCAGGCCGCGACAGGTGCAGGCTGACGATGATGGCGGGAATCGCGAGCGACAGCGTCACCGCGAACTTCATGTCGAAGAACGGATTGCGCATGGCGCTCATCAGGTCGTGACGCACGCCAAGGAAGGTGGCGAAAATCAGGATCGACAAGGGTGCGGCCACCAGCAGCGCCATGGTCAGCATGGCGCCGACGCGCGGGGCGCGGTGGGCATTATCGGCCGCAAGCGTGCGAATGAGTTGGTCGGTATCCATCCTAGTGGTCCCGCAGTTTGGCGGTGAGGGCCGAAAGTCCGCGATGCAGCGCGACCCGCACCGCGCCTTCGCTCATCGAAAATCTTGCCGCCGTATCCTTGATCGAGGCGCTTTCGACCGCGATCGACTGCAACACGTCACGCTGGCGCTGCGGCAAGGTATCGAGCTGCGCCGCGACCTCGCCCGCGGACGCCGTCTCCTGCGGCGCCTCACCCGGCAGCGTCTCGGCGAAGTCGTCGATGTTGACGAAGATCCGCCGGCCCCGCCGCCGCAGCGCATCGATCAGCTTGTTGCGGCCGATCGCGAACAGCCAAGGCGCGAAGGAGGCTTCGCTGTCCCAGGTGTGTCGCTTCAGATGCACCGCCAACAAAATCTCCTGCACGATATCCTCGGCCTGGTCGGGAGGCTGCCCGGCCCGCGCCAGGCCGCGCCTCGCGGCAGCGCGCAGCACCGGCGTGACCGCCCTCAACAGACGATGATACGCTGCATCATCCCCTCCCATGGCCGACCGCATCAGGCCGGTCCACTCGTCCTCACGTCCGCGCACGCGCGCTCCTACACGGCAATTCGGCCGCTCTTTCAATTTGTTACGCCGGCACTCCAGGGGATCACGAAGTCGTGATCAGGACGCAACCCAAAGGCTCCGATCCAGCCTAAAGGCCGGGAGGCTCATAACACCGATCGGTTCGACTCGCATCCGGGTGGCTGGGGCGCTGCCCTGATTTGCCCCGCTTTCGCCCGGTCTAGCCCGAAGATTCCCATTTTTTGCCCCGCTGTCGTCATGCGCCGGGGTCTCTGTTCGGTTCGGGATGGCGCAATCGGGGAGACCCTCAACATGTTGAAAGCCAGCAGGCGTGCGGCATTGCTTCTTTTGGCCGCGGTATTCGTGCTGTTCGGGGACGCGGCGCAGGCGGCGCCAAGCTCGGCTGCAAGCTCCAAGCCGGACGGTGCGAGCAAGCAGGCAGATGAGGTCAAATCCGGCAAGCAGCGGCGCCGAGATTCTCATCAGGATTCTCACCATCGCACAGATAGCAAGACGGCGCAGAAATCATCGGGCGACAGCGCCGACAAGAAAGAGGCGGCAAAGGCCGACGACGCCAAGGCTGGCGATGCAAAGGCTGGCGATGCAAAGGCCGCCAGCGACGTGCCGGCCTCCAGCCAGATGCCGCCCGCAGTCGCCGACGCCAATGCACAGCTCGCGGCCGGCGATACGCCGCCCGCGGCGGCAGCCTCCGCGATGACCGGTCGCGCCAACGACAATGTGCAGGCAGCGGCCGATGATACCGCCACCTCCGGCTCCGAGAACCAAGTGGTCCCACCCGACCAGCTCAACGACCTCGACCGTGCCCTGCAACAGGACAACCCGACTGCGCAGAAGGCGGTTATTGCCGCGACCGACGCACAACCGCGGCCGGCGCCGGTGATGGCGAGCAGCCAGCAGAATTCGGCCTGGGACCAGAGTTCGCTGATCGGCAAGATCTTCATCGGCGTCGGCACGCTGCTGACGCTGGCCTCCGCCGCGCGCATGTTCATGGCCTGACGGCCGGTTCCGTAAGGACGCGCGGCACGCGCGTCCCTGCGGGGCGTTTGGCCCTCTTGAAGCCCACCGCGCCAGCGGGCACATTGCCCGCTCATTCAAATGCGTGGGTGGAGCATGAGCACATTCGATCACATCATCGTCGAAAGCAAAGGCGCGGTCGGCATCATCAAGCTGAACCGGCCGAAGATGCTCAACGCGCTCTCCTTCGGCGTGTTCCGCGAGATCGCCTCCGCCGTCGACGATCTGGAGGCCGATGACGTGATCGGCTGCATCGTCGTGACCGGCAGCGAGAAGGCCTTTGCCGCTGGCGCCGACATCAAGGAGATGCAGCCGAAGGGCTTCATTGACATGTTCTCCGAGGACTTTGCCGCGATTGGCGGCGATCGCATCGCGCGCTGCCGCAAGCCGACGATTGCCGCGGTCGCAGGCTATGCGCTCGGCGGCGGCTGCGAGCTCGCGATGATGTGCGATTTCATCATCGCCGCCGACACCGCCAAATTCGGCCAACCCGAGATCACGCTCGGCACCATTCCGGGCATCGGCGGCACCCAGCGCCTGACGCGCGCGATCGGCAAGTCCAAGGCGATGGACCTTTGCCTCACCGGCCGCATGATGGATGCAGCCGAAGCCGAGCGAAGCGGCCTCGTCAGCCGCATCGTGCCCGCTGACAAGCTGATGGACGAGGTGATGGCGGCGGCCGAGAAGATCGCCGCGATGTCACGGCCCGCAGTCGCGATGGCCAAGGAAGCGGTCAACCGCGCCTTCGAGACCACGCTCGCCGAGGGCATGAGCGTCGAGCGCAACCTGTTCCATTCGACCTTCGCGCTGGAAGACCGCTCGGAGGGCATGGCGGCGTTCATCGAGAAGCGCAAGCCGGTGAACAAGAACCGCTAAGGCGAGCACCGGCAAGACAAGCGCAGGTAAGGCTGGTGCAAGGCTCTGACGCCTCCAGCAGAATCCCTGTGACGAAGCTGCAACAAGCACGGAATACATGGGGGTTTTGCCCGCGGCAGTTTGCCTGCGGGACCGGCGCTGGTTAAACAGGTACGAGGGCGACTGTCGGCGGGGGCGGACAGCCGAAAGTTTGCGGGATTACATGATTGGGCGTGCCGCCAGAGCTGGTCGCGTGATGATGCGGCATCGATTGGGCGTGGCTCCTGTCCTGGCGACATGGACCGCGCTGGCGCTTTCCTGCGTCGTGACTGCCACCGCCAAGGCTGAAGCCTTGCCGGAAGCGCTGGCAAAAGCCTACCAGACCAATCCGCAGCTCAATGCCGAGCGCGCGCGGCAGCGCGCCACCGACGAGAACGTGCCGCAGGCGCTCGCCGGCTACCGCCCGCAGATCGTGGCAAGCCTCAGCGCCGGTCTGCAATCGGTGCGCAATTTGCTGCCTGACAACACCATCCAGACCGCAAACCTGAAACCATGGATTATCGGCGTCACCGTGACGCAGACCCTGTTCAACGGCTTCCGTACCGCCAACAGCGTGCGGATGGCGGAGCTCCAGGTGCAGTCGGGCCGCGAGGCGCTGCGCAATGTCGGTCAGGGCGTGCTGCTGGACGCGGTGACCGCCTACACCAACGTGCTGGCCAACCAGTCGCTGGTCGAGGCCCAGCGCTCCAACGTCGCGTTCCTGCGCGAGACGCTCGCCGTCACTCAGCGCCGCCTCAACGCCGGAGACGTCACGCCGACCGACAGTGCACAGGCCGAGGCCCGGCTCAACCGCGGGCTCGCCGATCTCAATGCCGCCGAAGTCGCGCTGGCGGTGAGCCAGGCGACCTACGCCCAGGTGGTCGGAAATACGCCGTCGCAGCTTCGGCCCGCCGAGGTCGTCGATCGCTATCTGCCAAGGAGCCGCGAGGACGCGATGACGATGGCGATCCGCGAGCATCCTGCGGTGATGGCAGCTAGCTTCGACGTCGATGTCGCCTCCACCACCATCCGCATCGCCGAAGGCACGCTGCTGCCGAGCGCGAGCATTCAAGGCAGCGCCAGCCGCAGCCGCAACAACGACCCGACGCTCGGCACCCTCGCAGAAGACCAGGCCTCGATCGTCGCCAACGTCACCGCACCAATCTATGATGGCGGCCAGGCCGCCTCGCAGACGCGGCAAGCCAAGGAGATCACGGCGCAGAGCCGGCTCGTGCTCGACCAGGTGCGCAACCAAGCGCGCACGGCAGCGACGAGCGCCTGGGTCACCAATGAGGGGGCCAAGATCGCCGTCTCGGCCTCGGAGTCCGAAGTGAAGGCGGCAAGCGTGGCATTGCAAGGCGTGCAGCGCGAAGCGGCCGGCGGACAGCGCACGACCGTCGACGTCTTGAACTCGCAGGCCGACCTGATCCAAGCCAGGGCCCGCCTGATCGGTGCGCTGCGCGACCGCGTGATCGCGTCCTACACGCTGCTGAGCGCTGTCGGCCGCCTCGACGTCAAGACGCTGAGCCTGAACACGCCGGACTACCTACCCGAGGTGCACTACCAGCAGGTCCGCGACGCCTGGCACGGGTTGCGCACGCCGTCGGGGCAGTAGTCTCAAATCTTCTGGCCGGTGCCGATGAAGAGTCGTCGCATCCATCTGATGGGAGCTTCAGGCTCCGGCGTGACGACGCTCGGTCGCGCGCTCGCCGACAGGCTTGCCCTCCCCATCACGACAGCGATGATTATTTCTGGTTGCCGACTGCGCCGCCCTACCAGACCACGCGCCCCGCCTCCGAGCGCCTGCGCCTGATGCGCGAGATGTTTCTGCCGAGTCTCGATTGGGTGCTGAGCGGATCCGTCACCGGCTGGGGCGAGGAGCTCATGCCGCTCTTCGATCTCGTCGTCTTCGCGGCCGCGCCGCGCGAAATCCGGTTGATGCGATTGCGCGCGCGAGGCCGCCCATTTCGGCGCCGATGCCGTCGCGCCGGGTGGCTGGCGCCATGACGAGACCGAAGCGTTCATCGAATGGGCCTCCCATTACGAGGCCGCTGATCGCGAAGGCCGCAATCTTGCAAAGCATGAAGCGTGGCTCGCCGGCCTGCCCTGCCCGGTGGTACGCGTTGACGGCTCACGCCCGCTTGCGGACCTTGTCGAGCAGCCATGCAGCGAAGCGCAACGGTTGTCCGGCTGATGTGATATTCTTCCGGTGCCCGTCGCCAAAAGATAAGCAGGGGACAACCATGCTCAACCGACGCAGCCTCCTGCTTGTCTCCCTTGCCGCCGGAGTAGCGATGACCGACAAAGCCCGCGCCAAGCCGTCGCAGCCCGCGACGCAGGTCAATTTCGACGTGCCGCCGCATGCCTGCGACTGCCACACTCATATCCATGACGATGTCGAAAAGTTTCCGTTCTTCGCCGGGCGCGTCTATACGCCGGAGCCGGCGAGCCCGGAAGAAATGGCGGCACTGCACAAGGCGCTGCATATCGAGCGGGTGGTGATCGTCACCCCGAGCGTCTACGGGACCGACAACTCCTCCACCCTGTTCGGCATGAAGGCGCGCGGCGCGACCGCGCGCGGGGTCGCCGTGATCGACGACAAGACGACGGAGGCGGAGCTCGATGCGATGCAGGCGGACGGCTTCCGCGGCATCCGCATCAATCTCGCGACCGGCGGCATCAGCGATCCCAATGTCGGCCGCGCCCGCTTCACGGCGGCCGTCGAGCACATGAAGGCGCGCGGCTGGCACGTGCAGCTCTACACGACGCTGCCGATGATCTCGGCGATCAAGGACCTGGTGCTGGCCGCACCGGTGCCCGCCGTGTTCGACCATTTCGGCGGGCTCGAGGCTTCGCTCGGACTGGAGCAGCCGGGATTCTCCGACCTGGTCGCGCTCGTCAAATCCGGCAAGGCCTATGTGAAGATTTCGGGAGCCTACCGCTCGTCTAAGCTCGCACCCGACTACCAGGACATGGTTCCCTATGCCCGCGCGCTGATCGCGGCGAACGCGGATCGCATCGTCTGGGGCACCGACTGGCCGCATCCGGATTCGAGCCAGGTGCCGGGCCGAAAAGCAACCGACGTCGCGCCGCTCTACCAGATCGACGACGGCCGCCTGCTTAATCAGCTTCCGGTGTGGGCGCCGGATGCGGATGTCCGCAAGAAGATCCTGGCCGACAATCCGGCGCGGCTTTACGGGTTCTGATTGCCCTAGCGCGCGCGTCGCGAGAAGAAGGAGATCAGCACCGGCAGGGTCACTAGGATCACGACCGGCGCCAGCATCATGCCGGTGACGACCACGACGGCGAGCGGCTTTTGCACCTGCGAGCCGATGCCCTCCGACAGGGCGGCAGGCAGCAGACCGATGCCGGCGACGACGCAGGTCATCAGCACCGGCCGGAGCTGCAATTCGCCGGTGCGGATCACCGCGCTCATGCGGTCCATGCCTTCGTCGATCAGCTGGTTGAACTGCGACAGGATGATGATGCCGTCCATCACGGCGATGCCGAACAGCGCGATGAAGCCGATGGCGGCGGAGACGCTGAACGCCGTACCGGTGATCAATAGCCCGAGCACTCCGCCGAAGATCGCCATCGGGATCACGCTCATGGCGAGCAGCGTGTCGGTCATCGAGCCGAAATTGAACCAGAGCAGGACGCCGATCAGCGCCAACGAGATCGGTACCACGATCGACAGCCGCCGGATCGCGTCCTGAAGATTGCCGAACTCGCCGACCCAGTCCATGTGCGCGCCGGGCGGCAATTGTACCTGATCGGCGATCTTCTGCTGCGCTTCGCGGATCGCGCTACCGAGGTCGCGCTCGCGCACCGAGAACTTGATCGGGAGATAGCGCTCCTGCTGCTCGCGGTAGATGTACGCCGCACCCGAGACGAGGCTGATGCTGGCGACCTCGCTGAGGGGGATCTGCGTGACGGTGCCGTTCGGGCCGGGCGCGCCGATCCGCAGGTTCTGGATCGCCTCGGCGCTCCTGCGGAATTCCGGCGCAAGGCGAACGATGATCGGGAAGTGGCGGTCGCTTCCGGGCTCATAGAGATCGCCCGCGGTGTCGCCGCCGATCGCGACCTTGATGGTGGCGTTGATGTCGCCGGGCGCGAGCCCATAGCGCGCGGCCTTGGCGCGGTCGATGTCGATCTGGATGGTCGGCTGTCCGAGCGAGGTGAACACCGCAAGGTCGGTGACGCCCTGCACCGTCGCCAGCACCGACTTGATCTTGTTGGCGGTGTCGGTGAGCGCCTGCAGATCGCTGCCGAACAGTTTGATCGAGTTCTCGCCCTTCACGCCGGAGACGGCTTCGGAGACGTTGTCCTGGAGATATTGCGAGAAGTTGAACTCGACCCCGGGGAAGCGGTCGTCGAGCTGCTTGAGCAACTGCGCGGTCAGTTCCTCCTTGTCATGCGTGCCGGGCCAATCGCTGGCGGGCTTGAGCGGCGCAAAAAATTCGGCATTGAAGAAGCCCGCCGCGTCGGTGCCGTCATCCGGACGGCCGTGCTGCGAAACCACGGATTCCACTTCGGGCCGGGCGCGTATCAGCTTGCGCATCTCATTGACGTAGGTGTTGCCTTCCTGGAGCGAGATGGTCGGCGGCAGCGTGGCGCGGATCCACAGATTGCCCTCCTCCAGCTTGGGCAGGAATTCGAGGCCGAGCAGCCGGCTGAGCGCCACCGTCATCAGCACGAGACCGAGCGCGCCCGCGAGCATGATCTTGCGGTTGGCGACCGCCCAATTCAGCACCGGCATGTAGATCCGGTGCAGGATCAGCATGATCCTCGTCTCGGTCTCCTCGACATGCGCGGGCAGGATGATCGCGGACAGCGCCGGGGTGACGGTGAAGGTCGCAAGGAGCCCGCCGGCGAGCGCGTAGGCATAGGTACGCGCCATCGGTCCGAAGATGTTGCCCTCGACGCCGGAGAGCGTGAACAGCGGCAGGAACGCGGCGATGATGATGGCCGCGGCAAAGAAGATAGAGCGCGACACATCGGCCGCGGCGCTGAGGATGGCATGGCTCTTCATGCCGAACAGCGTCTCGGGCGAGACATGCTCGAATTCGGTGAGCGGCGTGGTTTGCGTCAGGCGGCGGAAGATCGCTTCCACCATGATGACGGTGGCATCGACGATCAGGCCGAAATCGATCGCACCAACCGACAACAAGTTTGCCGATTCCCCGCGCAACACCAGGATGATCACGGCAAAGAACAGCGCAAACGGAATGGTGGCGCCGACGATCAGCGCGCTGCGCAAATTGCCGAGGAAAATCCATTGCAGCAGCACGATCAGCAGAATGCCGACCACCATGTTGTGCAACACGGTGTGGGTGGTGAGCTCAATCAAGTCGCCGCGGTCGTAGATGCGCTCGATGCGCACGCCGGGCGGCAGGATGCTGGAATTGTTGATGGTTTGAACGAGTTGGTGGACGCGCTTGATCGTCGGCGAGCTCTGCTCGCCACGGCGCATCAGCACGATGCCCTGCACGATGTCGTCGGCCTCGTCGAGGCCGGCGATACCGAGACGAGGCCTCTGGCCCACCGTAACCGTGGCGACGTCCTTCACCAGCACCGGATTGCCGCCGGTCTGGGCCACCATGGTGTTGGCGAGGTCGTCAATGGACCGGATCAGACCCACGCCGCGCACCACGGCCGATTGCTGGCCGATATTGACGGTGTTGCCGCCGACATTGACGTTGGAGTTGCCGACGGCCTGGAGCAATTGCGGCAGCGTCAGACCGTTGGCGACCAGCTTGTTGAAGTCGACCTGAAGCTCATAGGTCTTGCTCTTGCCGCCCCACCCCGTCACGTCGATCACGCCGGGTACGGCGCGGAAGCGGCGCTGGAGGATCCAGTCCTGGATGGTCTTGAGGTCGAGCACGCTGTAGTTCGGCGGACCGACCAGCCTGTAGCGGAAGATTTCGCCGATCGGGCTGAGCGGGGATATCTGCGGCTGCACGTTGCCCGGCAGCGGCGCAAGCTGCGCCAGGCGGTTCAACACCTGCTGCAGCGCCTCGTCATAGGTATAAGCGAAGGAGAACTGGAGTTTGACGTCGGAGAGGCCGTAGAGCGAGATGGTGCGGATGGTCGTGAGGTTCTTCAGACCGGCGACCTGGGTCTCGATCGGGATCGTGATGTAGCGTTCGATCTCCTCCGCCGACAGGCCGGGGCTCTGCGTCACGATGTCGACCATCGGCGGGGTCGGGTCGGGATAGGCTTCGATGTTGAGCTGATTGAACGCGATCAGGCCGCCGATCAATACGGCGACGAACATGCCGACCATCAGGAAGCGCCGGTTGACGGCAAGGGCGACGAGGCGATCCATTCAGGTCTTCAGGCGTTCTCCCTCGCCCCGCTTGCGGGAAGAGGGTTGGGGTGAGGGGGACTCTCCGCGAGGGCGCAATCCGACCTCTCCCCGCAAGCGGGGCGAGGTGAACTCGCGCGCTGAGTAGTTGATTCAATCAAGCGTCACTGCACTAGCTACCGGACGCCGCACGGTCGATGAACAAGCTGCCCTTGGTGATGATCTGCTCGCCGGGCTTGAGGTTGCTGGTGACCTCGACGAGACTGCCGTTGATGAGGCCGATCTTGATCTGGCGCAGTTCGACCGACCTGTCCTCGCGCGCGACCCAGATGCGGACCTGGTCGGCTTCATAGATCAACGCCTGCTTCGGCACGGCTGGCGCGGCGCGGTCGCCGGCGGAATAGATCGTGACGTTGGCGAACATCTCCGGCTTGAGCAGTCCGTCCTTGTTGTCGATGGTGGCGCGGACGAGGAGACGGCGGGTGCTGGGGTCGATCGCCGTGGCGACATAGTTGATCTTGGCGGTCAAGGGACGGCCCGGCAGCGCCATGACATTGACGGTGATGTCCTGCCCGATGCAGACCGAAGCTGCATCGCTTTCGCGTACGAAGGCGGTGAGCCAGACCGTGGAGAGATCGCCGATCACGAAGACCGGATCGCTGGCGCCGGAATTGACGTACTGGCCCGGACCGATCTTGCGCTGCACGACCGTGCCCGCGATCGGCGAGTAGATCGTGACCTCCGGATTGATGGCGCCCTTGTCCTGGAAAGTCTTGATAGTCTCGTCGGTGAATCCGAGGATGCGCAGCTTGTTTCGCGCAGCTTCCAGCGCCGTCGCCGAGGAGCGCACGTCGTTCTGCGCCTGGATCTGGGTCGCTTCGGCCTGCTGATAATCCTTCAGCGGAATGGCGTGGCCTTCATAGAGATCCTTGGCGCGCTTGAACTGAATGTCGGCGAGATCGACCGCCGACTTCGCCTTGTTCTGCGAGGTCATCGCCGTGATGAAATCGTTCTGCGCCTGCACGGTGTCGGCGGCCTCGATCGTGAACAGCGGTTGACCCTGCTTCAGACTCTCGCCGGGCTTGGCGAGCAGCTTGGTCACACGTCCGGCATAGGGCGAGAACACCGGCGTCGAGCGGTCCTCGTCGACCGCGACCTTGCCTTCGGTGACATATTCAGCCCGGAACGTCTTGGCCTTGACCGGCTCGATCGTCAGCGTCGCCCATTCGGACGGCGTCGGCGTGAAGTTCTGCGCATTCCTGCGCGACTGGCTGGAGATTTCGGAGTGGCTCTTCTGCTTGCCTCCTGTGGAGAGAAAGCCATAGGCGCCAGCGCCGGCAAGAGCTAGTAAAACTACGGATGCGATCATCCGCGGTTTTGTAAGCACCTGCAATCGCTTGGTCTTTTTAACTACCATGGGGCCCGGTCTAGTCTGCGACGATCTCGGCAAATGACTGCGTGATCGATCGCGCTAATAGTGCCGAATTCAGATTTCAAACAACCTAAAAAGTACCGATCGCCTTTCGGTTTGCGTTAAAATTTTGCGACACGTCAGCTCCACGTCAGGTTCGCACCGGCCATTCGGGCGGATGACTGCCGAGCGGCATCGCCGGACGGCTCCATAGTGCCGGCGTTTTCGACATCACCGCTGAATGCTTCACTGCCTTCAACGTGCCGAAGCCAGATGGTATGCTCTCGATGAATGCAGCATGTACGGCCTCGCCCGTAAGATCCGGGGTGTTCAAACCATGCTCGAGCCGGCCGAGATTCCACAGCCAACGCCCGGTCTGCGCCAGCGACACCCGCACGTGCCAGCTGCCGCCTTCGCGGACCTGACGGGCCTTGGCCATCATCGCGCCGAACGCCATCAGATAGCCTGTGGCGTGGTCGAGCATCTGTGCCGGCAATTCCTTCGGCCCATCGATGCCGGCAGCCCGTCCCTCGGCATGATTAAAGCCGGTCGTGGTCTGCACCAGGGAATCGAAGCCGCGCCGCTCCGCCCAAGGACCGGCATGGCCATAGGCCGATAGCGTGACGTAGACGATGCCGGGATTGATCTTCGCTACATCTTCCGGCGCAAAGCCGAGGGCTGCGAGGGCGCGCGGGCGATAGCCTTGCGAGAAGATGTCGGCGTCCTTCAGAAGTCCGCGCAATTGCGCTTGCCCCGCCTCGCTCTTGAGCTCGATGAACGTGGTGAGCTTGCCGCGGCCGGTATCGATGGTGAGCCAGGGAATGGCGGGCAGCTCAGGCCCCGAGACCAGAAGCACGTCCGCGCCGTGGGCCGCGAGCGTACGGCCGGCGACCGGGCCTGCGATCACGCGGGAAAGATCGAGCACGCGAAGGCCTGAGAGCGGACGATCGCCGCTCGACAACGGTCCGGGCCAGGGTTTTGGCGGGGCATCACCGATCTTCTCGATCGAGATCAGCGGCAATTCGACGAGCGCTCGTGCCTGCGGCAGCGCGGACCATTCGTCATGGCTGCGCATCAGGGCGACGACGCCGCCGGCGGCGTAAGTCGCAGTTTCAAAATCCTCGCCCTTCCATCGCATCAATGCGGCCTGCACTTTCTCGCGCTCCGGCTCGCAGCCGAGCACCTTGCAAACGGCGTCGCGGTGATGCCTGAAATTGGTGTGGCAGCGGACGAAGCGCCCATCGCCGGTCCTGTAGACGCCGGCAATCGCGTCCCAGGCTGGTGACGGTGGCTTGTCGTTGACGCGAAGATAACGCTCGGAGCGGCATTCGACGACGGCGTGACGCATGTCGACGCTGACGTCCTGCGCCTCGCCGCCGCGCATCTTCCAGATTTCGGCAGCGGCAAGGCCAGCCGCGGCGATCGTCGTCTGTCCGGCAACGGCAACCCGAAACGATGACGGGATCTGCGGCTCCTCGCCCGTCAGTCGCACGCGTTGCAGAGCTGTGGCGTCACCACCGACAGAAGTCCAGATGCCCTTGAGTATCTCGCTCGGACTTTGCATGCCTATCTGCTCCCGCTAACGTTGCAAGCTTTTCACGATCACGAAAGGGAATGCAATGACTGCCGTCGATCCCCTCACCGCCGGCGCCGTGCTCCTCGCAACGGCGGCCACGGACGCGGTCTATGTGATGTTCACGTCAGCCGTAGTCGCGCGCAAGCGCGTGCCGGCGGCGAGCTGGAGCGCGATCTGGTACCTGCTCTCCTCCTATGCCGTGATCAGCTACACGGAAAACGCCTTCTATGTCGCTTTCGCGGCGATCGGCTCCTGGGTCGGCGCCTACGTCTCGCTGACCTTCCTGCACCGCCCGCCCGGCGGCCCGCCGGTGGGGGCTGCGCCGGAGTGAAGGCGGGCGATGTGAATGCTTTCGTTGCCTAATCCCGTCATCCTGAGGTGCGAGGCTTGTGATGCGTATGCATCGCAAGCCGAGGCTCGAAGGATGAGCGGCCGCGCTGGTAGCCGGGCCGTCGTCCTTCGAGGCTCCTCGTGCGTTGCTTCGCACCGCACGTCTCGCGCCTCAGATCCTATGGGTGGCGGGTGGTCAGGAGAGGTAGGATTAGATTGCAAACCATCCAGCCTCGGAGGACCAAGATGATCAAGCTCGATCGCACTGAGACACCCGCCGCAGCGGAGCATGCCACGGTTTATCTGGCTTTTGAACTGAGCCAAGCGAAATGGAACTCGGCGTGTTGCTGCCGGGATCGCAGAAGCTGAGCCGCTATACGATCGGTGGCGGCGACCTGGCCGCCTTGACGGCCCGGCTTGCCGACATGCGCAAGAAGGCGGCCGCAGATGGCCGGCCGGTACGTGTTTTGTCGTGCTACGAGGCGGGTCTCGACGGCCACTGGCTGCATCGATGGCTGATGGGACAAAGTGTCATCAACCATGAAATCGATCCCTCCAGCATCGAGGTGA